>JARRRJ010000337.1:2173-8565 GCA_037380865.1 Sedimentisphaerales bacterium | reverse complement strand
ACGGACTGGAACTATCAAATATGCTTGTTGAGAATATCTCTCTTCCCGATGCGGTCGAGGAGGCACTCGACAAACGTGCCAGCATGGGCGCGATAGGTGACCTGCACAAATATACCCAATTCCAGGCAGCCAACGCGATGGAGGAGGCCGCGAAGAATCCCGGTGGTATGACGGGCGGGGGAATGAGCATGGGCATGGGATTCGCAATGGCAAATCAAATGGGACAGGTGATGGCTAATCAGCAGGGACAGGGTGCGGTTCCGCCGCCGTTGCCACAATCGGCAAAATTCTACGCCGTCATCGGAGGCACGCAAGCAGGTCCGTTCGATGTCACTGCACTCCGGGATCACATCCAGAGCGGCAGACTAACTCTCCAGACATTGGTCTGGCGTGAGGGAATGAGCGACTGGATTAGCGCAGAGCAAATCCCGGAGCTTAAATCTCTCTTCAACTCAACTCCTCCACCTTTACCTTAATAGTTGGAATGACGGATAAAAAAGAGCGTTTAGTTCAAAAAACAGGAAGCTTGATTTGACAACATAAATACCTTTCTGGTATAATTTGCTTTTGAGATACTTTTTTAATTAACAATCCGACATCTTCTTCTTTAATTAGCCGTGGCAGTCGTATCACCAGATGACGAGCAATGTCTTTGAACACATTTAGTTCGCAGATACTAACTATTTTTTCGGTAAGTGGATATCGGGAATCTCCTATCCTGAACTGTATTCAACCCAATATCCTTCAGCCTACGATCGGTCAAGTAGTTTTCATAATCCAACACCCTGATGGTGCAACTCTCAAAATAAGTTCTGGAGCAGTACAAAGGAATGAAAATAGGTATGTATATGACAACACAAACACGATGAAAGGTTCCTCTGGTGCTCCTGTAATGTTTGATGACTGGAACCTATAGGCTGTGCATAAAAAACCGGTACCGTACGGATATGACTAATGCCAACTATTGCTAAAAAACCCGATTTTACGAACACTAGAGCAGTCAGAGTCTGTGTAAAAGTGATGTTTGTAAGAGTTCAGATACATGAAGAACCATATTTTTAGGTCAATCTGGTATGGAATTTACTTGATTCTGCCCCAGTGAATTTTGTAAAATTGTTACTGTTTCAAGGAATTAATCGTTTTTCTAACGGTGTGAACGGGAAATCTCAGATTGATTATATCGGTGGGAATTTAACTTCCTATCGGTTACTACTCAAAAGATTAAGCAGCAGAAACTGAAGAAAGAGAGTACGATGAAGACAAAGACCTATCCAAGTATAATCTTTTTGTGTGTCCTTGCCTTATCCAGCTTTGCTGAAGATCCGGTATCTTTTGCCAATCAAGCGACATATAGCCCGTCGCAAATCGCGCCTGGCACTCGTTACATTTTACTGACAAGTGACGATCTTCTTGATTCCTTCCAGAATTTGGTCAATAGGAGAATTAGTCAAGGCTTCCAGGGTAGCATCGTCTCTGTGGAAACGATTGAGAGCAACTATCAAGGTAGAGACACACAGGAGAAAATCAGAAATTGGCTGAAGGATATCTACAAGGAAGGAGAGGAACTGTTCCTGGCAATTGGTGGAGACGACGCCATTGTACCGGTTCGCTTCTGTTATTTCCCGACAGATCCTAACAAATATATCTCTACGGATTTGTACTATGCAGATATAAATGGAACATGGGATATCGACGGTGATGGGATCTACGGGGAAGCCGATGATATTAACTATGACAGCCTTTTACCGGAAATATACACAGGTCGCATACCCATCCGCGATGCCAATGACGTCCAGGCCTATACCGAGAAGGTAATTCAATACGAAACTGCCTGTGTCAAGGAATTCGCCAACAGTATGTTATATATCGTTGGGGGCGAAGACCACTTTGCGATTACGGAATATACTGACTTCATTCAACCATACTGGCAGGCAGTGCCTCTTCATGTGTTTTCGCAGGAGAGCACTTTATGGGATGATGCGTGCTGTGGATATGAGTTGACACCTGAGTTCGTCGTTAATCAGATCAACAGGGGTTATCACTTTGTTAGATATTATGGTCATGCTGGACCGCACGCTTGGGATCTTCATCCTGGTGGATTCAATACGCAACATGCTGCTTCTGTGACTAATCCCGTGCCTTTTGTCCTTTGGAGCGGTGGCTGTTTTGGGGCTGCATGGGATGCAAACGCTCCACATGGAAAGTTCATTGAACCGGATCCGACGCGGTCGGAAGCGTTCATTCGTAATCCTCACGGAGGAGCTGTAGCTGTCATAGGTCATACCCTGGGTGTGGGCCAGAATCCACACCCTGAGAATTTCTGGAAGGCAGTTTTCGAAACCCCGCGTGAACCTTATCTGGGTAGGGCCTACTCACGAGCACTGACATGGTCAGCTCCGGATGTCAATAATGAAAATCTGATTAAAGTGCACTATATGTTCACCCTTCTAGGAGATCCTGCGCTGAATCTATTGATCGAGGAAGAGATCGAACCCAAACTACAGCTTTTTTCACCCAGGACGGGAGAATTTGTGTGTCCATTTGAGGATCCTGTTGCGATCAGATGGAATGCATGCGGTACAGCCTTTTCCCCGGACGACAGGATTTGCATCGAGTACTCGGATAACAGTGGACTCTCGTGGCAGCAGATTCCAGGAGCGGAGAGTTTGCCATACAATGGGAGAGTTTTCTATTGGGAGGCAGACGATTCTATCCCGCGAGGATTTAACTATCGCCTTCGGTTGTCATTACTAATCCAGCGATTAATTGTCAGTCCTCACAGGATTTCTTCGTTCACAAAAAGGTTCAACTCACCGTTGCATCCATTCCCGATAAGAGTTTAACTATAGGCATAAGTGATGTCCTTGGTCAAATCGCTCTCGAAACTGATTCTTCTATTCCTGTTCCTAGTAGTGACAGTATCACACTTGTTGCTCCAGAATACTCAAATGATCTTCCTTTTCTCTGTTGGGCAAACACCGCATTCGATAATCTTTCTAACGGGACAAGTTATACTTTCGTCATCGATCAAGACACATCATTGCATGCGGTATATGGATACTCAAGATCTTACTATATCAATGATGAGATAGCTGAAGAGAATTTTGCCGCTGGAGATGATAATAACGACGGCTTATCCGCTCAGACCCCTAAAAGGCACATCAACGCACTGCTCGTAGACGAACTCAGTGAAATACCTGGAATGACAATCCATGTTTCCGAAGGCATCTACGAGGAAAATCTAATATTAGATTCACAACATAGAGGTCTCGCAATAATTGGTGCAGGGAGTGTTAGAACTGTTATTGATGGAGGAATAGACAATTCCTGTATGAAGTTGGAAAACTCTGGGCCTATTCGGATAGAGGGACTTTCTCTGATAAATGGATCAGCAGAATTCGGTGGTGGCATCAACAGTAATCAGGCTTATCTGGGTTTGATAAACTGCTCTCTTCGTAATAACAGTGCCAGTGCACAAGGCGGAGGAATGTGCGTGAGTGGAGGTAATACAATCATTGCGGATTGCAAATTTATCGGCAATGCGGCTTTACATGCAGGTGCCTTGCTCAATAGGCAGCAATCTACCTGCACTGTGACTCGAACCATTTTCCGTGAAAACTCGGCTAATTTCTGGGGCGGGGCAGTTAATAATGCTAATGATAGCAAAGTGACATTGAGACAGTGTATACTTGTACATAATTCCACAAAACATGGAGCAGGGGCTATCCTGAATCATAATGGAGGCGAAATGTCGCTCATGAATTGCACTATCGTTAACAATCATACTGAAAACTACTCAGGACTTGGAGGAGGAGCAATCCTCAATGAAGGTATTGGTGGATTTGCAATGCTGGAAAACTGTATTTTATGGTACAACACGCCTAATCAAATTTACACCGAGGAAAACAATCTCAGTGTTACATATTCTAATCTTCAGGGCTCATGGCCAGGCGAAGGTAATAATATTGATGTAGATCCTCTGTTTGCTGATCTGCAGAATATGGATTATCATCTAAAATCACAAACCGGCCGTTGGGATCCAAATACTCAAAGCTGGGTTACAAATGATGTTACAAGTCTATGTATTGACGCTGGAGACCCGAACTCTAACTGGAGTGCAGAGTTATGGCCGCACGGGAAAAGAATTAATATGGGAGCCTATGGTGGCACGACCGAGGCGAGC
The DNA here is from genome assembly GCA_037380865.1 of Sedimentisphaerales bacterium. Classification (GTDB taxonomy): domain Bacteria; phylum Planctomycetota; class Phycisphaerae; order Sedimentisphaerales; family Anaerobacaceae; genus JAFGPS01. The sequence goes on along the minus strand of JARRRJ010000337.1, from coordinate 4,382 downwards.
ATGTCTTTGTCGGATGCTGGTGACATTCGGGATTTGAATAACGACTCTTTTATTACATGGGATGACGTGTTATTGCTCGCAGATAAATGGGATTCGAACGATGCACCAATAAGGGAGGATTTGAACCTTGATGGAGTTGTGGATGTCAACGACCTGATGTTTTTTGAAAGCAACTGGACGCTCGATGCTGATAATTCTGCGCCGGTATTTGATTCTCCTGGAAGCCAATATGTTACTGTTGGCGGCTCGTACACTTTTACAGCAGACGCTTCAGACATTGACGGTGATGAATTGACATATATCGCTCTCGGCCTGCCGGAGGGAGCAGAATTTTCCAATCAGGCATTCAGCTGGACGCCGGTGCTGACAGGTACATATTTTGTGACCTTTATAGTGAGTGATAGAAATTCACTTGATTATATGACTGTGCAAATAACAGCAGATCAAATGGAGGAAGTTTCAAATTGATGCAAAAAAGTATATTAAAAATTGCTCAAATGCAGAAACTCTTAAAAAAGTACCCCTGAGGGTAGTCGAGCATTTTTAGATAATTATCAAGCACTCAAAGATAAAGCAATTACAGAATAAGATAGAAGCCTGCCTGACTGCTTGGCGCTTCTCCTGAAGAGACGCCCTGAATGAGCACCCCTTCGATTTTGGATAAAAGACATTGATTTTAGGTAACAGGTTTCAATGAACTTTTTACAAGTCATACAATATGATATGAGAAAAAAGGGCTGACGGATTTTTGTGCCAGCCCTTTGTGTATCCTGGGTGTATTAACAGGTAGGACTAATAATATTATGGTGTTATCACTCGTTCATATATCCGAACATCATCGATAAGACCAGACCAAAAAATTCCTGTCTCTATATTAGGATCTTTTCCGGCACCGATATATAAGCCACCTTCTGAACTTTGCAAACTCCCTAGTATGTCTATAGCCGCAATAACATCATCGACGTATAAGATTCTATTGTCACCATCCCACGTGAAGCCAACACGGTGCCAATCACCATCGGTTATTACTACTTCTGATATAAGGTCACTCGTACCTCTACCTCCCTTAAGCTCTGTCATCAAGTGACCTTCTGCATCTGTGGAAAGCCAGTCTGCGCTATTGGCTTGCGAGATTATTACCTGTCCCGGTAGACCACCCTTGATCCAGGCAAAAACGCTAAATGCTGATGTTTCTCCCGGATTTAAGATAAATGGTGTGCTGATATAGTCATCAATACCATCGAATTCAAGAGCACCATTGAGAATACCACCTTCAGGCTGCCAGTTTAGATCACCTATTGCATTTGCAGCGCAATAATTTCCTGAACTATCGAAAGCAATATCGCCTTCTGTTTCATCCAGCTTGTAGTAAGCTAATGCATCTATAACTTGGTTATAGTATTCCATAAGGACTTCTAAATCCGCTCTATCCACGATTCCATCGCCCCATGGCATCGGACCAATATCACAACTGGGCTCATTTGTATCCCAGTTCTCAATCATGATCACTAAATCATTAATGTCCACCATTCCACTGCCATCAAAGTCTACAATCGGATCGATTGATGCCTGCCATATATCATTCTGACCGTATCCCCTGGAGTTGTTGGAAGCAAAGTATAGAGTTGAGCCATCGTAGGAAAGACTTGGCGCACCCTCAATACGAGAGGTATTGATCTGTGATGGAAGTTGCACCACTGGCCCAAAGGGCTCTGTCGTCGACTTTCGCTGCGCTCGACATAAGTCGAGATTATCGTCCTGGAAGAAAAGCACAAGGCCGTCGGCCGAAATACTTGGGTACCACTCACCAACCGAGCTGTTGATAGTTGGCCCGAGATTCACTGCTTCACCCCATGGATCGGACAGAGTCGCCCGTGTGGTCACCCATAAATCGAAGCTGCCTAATCCTCCAGGTCGATCAGATACAAAATAGAGGTCCAGTCCGTCCGATGAGATGGCCGGCCCGCCTTCAAAGAAAGTACTGTTTACCGTTGGCCCTAGATTCACCGGACTTCCCCATTCGTCGTTTACCGTTTCACGCGTTGTAACTAATAGATCGGTGCCACCCGAGCCGTCGGGCCCTGTGAAATAGAGCGCCAGGCCATCGGTGGATATTCTCGGCATCGTTTCCCAAGCTGAAGTATTTATAGGCGAGCCAAGATTCGTCGGGGCTCCCCAGTCATCCTCTTTGGTTACACGCTTTGACACC
>JARRRJ010000337.1:0-2128 GCA_037380865.1 Sedimentisphaerales bacterium | reverse complement strand
ATTAGATTCTAAGTACAGTTCCAGCCCGTCTGACGAGATACTCGATCCCCAGTCGTCAGCGGAGCTGTTGACCGGCTGCCCGAGATTAATGGGAGTGCCAATGATGTAATTGGCGTTCGCAACGTCGGCGAACAGGGCCAACGTCAAAACCAATATTATTAAGATCGTTCTCTTGTTCCTAAACATGATAAATACCTCCATTCTTGTTTTGTCTCTCGGTTTGCTGTATCATAACGACAGCCTTGATTCGGGCGCGCAAACCACCCGTCCGAGTGGGCTGGGCCGGTGAGTTATGTGCTTGATGGCGTGATACTCGCCGGCTGTCTTTTTCTTTTTCTATTGGGTTTTTCGGTATTCGGTGTTCGCTATAATTCGAAGACTCTATTTCACCACTCTCAATTCATTCTTCACACTTCTTCAGTCCTCCTTTCCGCCGTTGCTCTTGTCTGATTCCACAGCCGAATCGAAATCACTGTCTTGCTCCAAGTTACCCACGGCGGGCACAATTGGCACCTGCCATATGTCGAAATCACCGTGGCCGCCGTTGCGATTAGAGGTAAAGAGAAGCGATCTGCCGTCTGGCGATATCTCCGGTTCGACCTCCCACTTGTCACTGTTAACCGTCGGCCCAAGATTCACCGGCTCCGACCAGGGACGGTCTGTCGTGCTCCGCCTCGTCACCCACAGGTCTTGACCGCCGGAACCGCCACTCCGATTGGAGCTGAAGACAAGTAACAACCCGTCGGCTGAGATGGCCGGGCAAAAATTCAAGGAAGTGCTGTTGATGCCGTTGACAGTCGGTCCAAGATTCACAGGCTCCGACCAAACGTCGTCTCTCGTGGGTCGTGTCGAGACGTATAGGTCCCAGTCATTCAGCCATCCATCCTTGGGCCACGGCGAGGCTAAGAAGAGCGATAATCCATCGGATGATAGGCTTGGCCCAATTCCTCCTTTCGAGGTGTTAATGTTAATAATCGAGCCGAGATTCACTGGAATACCCCACGTGTCTGAGATTGTGGACCAAGTCGCGACCCACAGGTCGGCCCCGGTGACGGATCCGTCTCGTGGCCCGTCCGGGTGATCATTAAAGTAAAGCTCCAATCTGTCAGCCGAAATACACAGACTTTGTTCTACAGCTGAAGTATTGATTGGTGCTCCAAGGTTCACCGGGACTCCCCAGTCATCCTCTTTGGTCGCACGCTTTGACACCCAGATGTCAGTTTTGCCTTGACCATCAGGTCGGTTGGACTCGAAGTACAAGAAAAGGCCATCGGGTGATAGGCTCGATCCCCACTCTTCAACCGAACTGTTGACTATCGGCCCCAGATTCGTGGGAGTATTTTGCCAGAGACCCATGAGAAAATCCCGAAACCACAGGTCATGTGGATTCGTTTCATCCAAAGGATTTAGGATGTTGACATACATTTCCATGTCAGCAATCATGTTTTCTTTTTCGCGCAAGCAATAATATTGTTGCGCGCGGAGGAGATAACTCTGTACATCCTGTGGGTTGGCTTTTATCTTTTCAGTATAGGAGCGCACTCGCTTCCGAATCCTTGCCAGGATCTCGTCGTGGCGAAGGCGTGCCTCAGAACCCACATACTTGCTATCGAGAACTGATTCAACATCCGCCAACGCTGCTCCAAGGTCGCCATAGAAAAGCGAATCAATAGCGCGGCTGAGGGTGGTTTTATCTTTCAAGAACGTTTCCGCTTCCCTCAGGCTATGCTCGTAGTACCATCCCAATAGCACTGCATACAAGGTCATAGCGAAAATAGATGTTAACAGAATAGCTGCAGCGCTGGATTGGTGTCTTCGCAGGAATTTTCGCAGACAATATATCGTACTGGGGGCTCTAGCGAGAATCGGCTGATTGCCTAAATGCCTCTGTATATCCATCACCAAAGCAGAAGCGTTGTCATAACGCCTTTCTCGAATCTTTTCCAGAGCTTTCATAACAATCCAATCCAAATCTCCACGAATTGTCTTTGTCAGTAGATCGGGTGTACAACCATGATGTTTGGCTATGTCAGTCAAAGTCTGGCCGAGGGTGCTTAACTTAGTTGACGGCTTGGCAGGTTCTTTTTCCCGGATAATTCGCTGCATTTCGGTATAGCCGGCTTCACGT
>JARRRJ010000336.1:0-3640 GCA_037380865.1 Sedimentisphaerales bacterium | reverse complement strand
TTTTGAGCCCGGCCAGCTGGTACGCAGTGAGATTTTCGGCCTCGGAAGGATCAAAAAGTTTGTAGATATGGGGCCGAACAGTATTGTTTTGGTAAAATTTAATACTGGGCAGACAAAATCATTAATGGTAAAATATGCGAATCTCTCAAAGGTTGAAGATTTTGGTTATGACTAATTTTGCAATTAAGGATGATTCAAAATGACTAACTCAAAAATCGGATTATATTACAAAAACGTTATGGCGGACGTTATTGGCGAGGAGCATGGAATCACGGAGAAGCAGTGGAAGGAATTAGGGGAAAAGACTTCTCCTGTGATCGGGAAAGTCAATCGGGAAAGGGAAGAAGGTAAAACTCCCTACAGGGACCTGCCCTTCGATGCTCAAATAAGTCAGGATGTGTTGGATTTGTCTTCAGGATTCGAAGGTCAATGTGAAAACCTCGTTGTTCTGGGTATCGGAGGCTCCGCTCTTGGAAACATCGCTTTGCAGACTGCGCTGAATCCTTATATGTACAATCTTGACGACAATCAGCGAGATGGTCCCCGCATATTTGTGTTCGATAATGTTGACCCTGAACAGCTCGGGTCGTTTTTGAACTGGATTCAGGATAAGCTGGAAAGCACAGTCTTTAATGTAATAAGCAAGTCAGGCCGTACGTCGGAAACAGCGTCACAATTCATGATCTTTCACAAGATGCTTTCCGACATTCTCGGTCCGGAAAATTTGCGGGATCATGTTGTCGCAACTACCGATGCTCACAAAGGCACACTTCGTACGATTGCAGATGAATTCAATCTGCGATCTCTGGTTGTCCCCGATGGTGTCGGAGGCAGGTTCAGCGTCTTGAGTGCAGTTGGCTTATTCAGTGCGGCAATGTGCGGTATAGATATTGACGAGCTTCTGGAAGGAGCGCGTGACATGGACAAGCGGGTTAGCAATGAAGATTTTTCGCAAAATCCAGCTGGGATAAACGCCGCGATTCACCATCATTTTTATCATCGCGCCAAAAAGATTTCTGTAATGATGCCATATTCGCATGCACTGAAAGACTTGTGCGACTGGTACAGGCAGCTTTGGGCTGAAAGTCTCGGGAAAGAGGACAATCTCAAAGGTGAAAAAGTACATGTGGGACCGACTCCCGTAAAAGCGCTTGGCACAACGGACCAGCACAGCCAGGTGCAGTTGTATCGCGAAGGTCCCAACGACAAATTATTCACGTTCCTTCAGGTAAGCAGTTTCGACAAAGACGTGGAGATAGGCCCGGCGCCGGATTGCGCTCCTGAACTTGGCTACCTTACGAAGAAGAATATGAGCAAGCTTCTTAATAGCGAGAAGATGGCAACTGAATACGCGCTTTTGCAGAGCAAGCGTCCCTGTCTGACAGTCCACTTTGACAAGGTAAATCCTTATAATGTGGGTCAGTTCATATACCTGTATGAAGTCACGACTTCCATTGTAGGCACGCTTTTCGGTATTAACACTTACAACCAGCCTGCTGTCGAACTTGGCAAGGAAGCAACTTTTGCTCTTATGGACAGGCCGGATTATGAAGATTTGGGCCGAGATATCAAGCCTTTCACTGAGATGGAAAATGAGTTTTTAGTTTGATTTGATTATTATTCTTTCTGCCTAACGGAGAGTTGAATGGATTACGCAGTAATAATGGCAGGAGGCAGCGGCAAAAGACTCTGGCCTCTGAGCCGAGAGAAACGTCCTAAACAGGTATTGAGACTCCTGGACGGAGAGACGCTTCTTCGACGATGTTTCGAACGCCTTAAACCAATATTTGATACGCGGAATATTATTGTGCTCACAAATGAAGGCTACATTGACGTGATCACTGAGAACCTTGCTGATTTATTGCTCGATAATATAATCGCAGAGCCTGCAGTTCGTGATACTGCAAGCGCCATAGGTCTGGTCTCTACAATTCTGAGCAAGTATGATTCCGATGCGACTATCACGGTAGTGACGGCCGACCAGATTATTAAGCCGGACGAGGTTCTTCAGCAGGCTATTAAGGATGCACTGTTCTTCGTAAATAAGAATCCTGGAAAGATGATCACTTTCGGTATTAAGCCGACGTTTCCCAGCACAACACTTGGTTATATTAAGTGTTCGAATCCTCGAAAACTTCAGGGCTCTCACAGCAAAATATATTCCGTCGAAGCGTTCAGCGAAAAACCCGACGAGGAGACTGCTAAGCAATATATCAAAGACGGCCAGTATTTCTGGAACTCAGGCATGTTTGTCTGGAAGGCAAAGACTATTCTTTCGAACATAGAGAAGTATTTGCCGCAGGCTGTTGAGCCTCTGGCGAAAATCCGTTCCGCCTGGCACAGTCCCGAACAGCAGCAGGTGATGAAGGAATGGTTCGTGAAGATGCCCAAGATCAGCATAGATTACGCCGTTATGGAAAAAGCGGAAAATATCTACGCAATCAAGCTGGACTGTTCCTGGTTAGACATGGGTTCTTTCGCTGCTCTTGCGGATATTATCAGCTCGGATGAGCATAACAATATCGTTGTTGCCGAAAAAAGCGAGCTGCTCGACTGCAATAACAGTATTGTTGTCACCGAGGACAAGGGACATCTCATCGCTGCTATCGGTCTTAACAATATGGTCATCGCGCACAGTCCCGATGCGACGTTTGTCTGTCCAATTGACCAGACACAGAGGATAAAGGAACTTCTCGAGCTCATACAGAAAAACAGGGGCGATGATTACCTATAGAAATGAGATACCTTGCAATAGACTACGGTTCCAGGCGCACAGGCCTGGCGATTTGCGATCCGACAGAAACAATTGTCTCTCCGCTCGCGGTCGTTGATTCCCGAAAAGATCTGCTCGAAAGAATAAATGAGATTATAGAAACTGACAATGTTGAAGCTGTGGTTCTCGGATTGCCGCTTAATATGGACGATACGAAAGGCCCGCAGGCACAGCTTGTTCTGGAATTTGCTGAACGTCTCAGAAAGAAGTTGCGTGTCCCCGTTCATTTACAGGACGAGCGTCTGAGCAGTTTCGCCGCGGAAGAAAAACTTTCTGCGGCTCAATATTCGAAAGCAAAGAAGAAGGAGCGTCTCGACGCTGTTGCGGCCGCGGAAATATTGGAGCTTTTCCTCGAACAAAAATCATCGAACGATAAAACCCCGGATTGAACATCTCTGGTTCTTCAGGCCAGAAAAGATTTTATTATCCCGGAAAAAGAAAAGACTTCCGATGGTTCTCTTCTGTCTTGAAGTACTCCCGATAAGGTGCTGCGAAGTTTTTTGCTTTTTTTCAAACAAAGCGCGCTGATATCGTTAAGCCAGAACCTGGTGAGCCATCTTTCGGCAGATTCATAAGATGTGTAACAAGGCCTGAGCGTTTCATCTATCAGTTTTGGAAACGTTTTCAGATGTTCCGGATTGTCTGAGCGAAAAGCCTCGTCGATAACTTTCGCGGCCAGCTCACCTGAAATCATAGCCTTTCCAATTCCTTCACCTGTAAGAGGCAAGGTTGTACCTATGGCTTCGCCAATGGCCAGGATATTCTTTGACTCTAAATGAGGGAAAACTCCTCTGAGACTTGTGCAGAGCATGCCTGCTTTCAAGGGCGTCATATCTTGAGCATGTTCCGTGATTTGCCTGGCAAGAG
>JARRRJ010000335.1:0-7019 GCA_037380865.1 Sedimentisphaerales bacterium | reverse complement strand
CGGCATGGTTATCAGGACGCTCCCAGTGGTCGAGTCCTGCCCGGAAGAAGAGTCTGGAGTAAATCCTGGATAAGGCGGAAACATCGAGTCTTGTAAGCCTTGTTCCGCTTTTGAACTCGGCACTTCCAACATCGAAATCGAGCTGGGCCGTTGAATTGACAGAAAAAGAAGGACCAAAATTCATACGCTGATCTACAAGCAGGGCTAATCTATCTGCGTTATTTTCATATAACGAACCTAAAATTCCTGCCGTACCCGAATAGTATAACAACTTCCGATCTCCAGTGTTGAAGGAAGTATATACAGCAATTAAAGGCTCGTCTGCGGAAGGATCGAGATTGTAACGATCGGGTTTGAATCCAGCCATAGCGCCGAGACGCCAGTGCTCCGACCAGCCTATCTGTCCCTGAATACCATCTATATATCCTATGCCCGGCAGTTCAACAGGCAAGAATCGACCGAATCGGAACAAACCACCCTCACCAAGGGGACGTTGGAACGATGCCTGGTATAGATCGAGCCGGGCATTCTGATAGTCCGGGTGATAGCGATATGCGTGCCCATCACGATAGGTTATGTCTTCCGACCACTCAAAACTCCACTGGGTACCATTTATTCTATCCAAGGTCCCAGATGAGCCGAGATGGGTCACCGAGTAATCGAGAAGATCTTCGTTATCCTTTTGGAGCATTTGTCGGATGTTCATCTGTCCGTGAAAAATGTTGTTGGTCTGAGGAAATCCTACTGACCAGTCAGGAGGTGAAAGAAGAGGAATGAACTTATCGTCATTTGTGATCGTCGAAGATTCGTCTTTATAATCTTTGCTATCCTGGTCAATCAGGGACTGTTCAAAAACCAGCTCGACTGTTCGTCCTACTAATCTGTTACTGTCCGCGGAGGTATTAACAAGCCGTAACAGTGCGGTCTTTCTCGTAACATGAAGAACTTCGAACTCCAATATACTGCCATTGTCAAGTCGCATAGAACCGAGTAAATTCTGGCTGAGCCCGTCGTCAGCTCCTTTGTCAACATAGAATCCGTCTTTAATCTCGTATGTAATAAGGCTGCTCACAGTAACTTCTCGTGCCGAGACAAGTCCTGTGGGCCCGGCAAATAAAGCCAACGCTTTCAGAAGAATCTGCCAACGGTAATCTCTCAACATTTTCATCATTAAACCTCTCTGCGAAGTAAGCATTTAGTACTCTGATGCAATCGCTGAATCGCCTCAATCATCCCCACCTTGCCCGTTTTCATGACATGAATAACATGCCTGTGAGTCATACCTGTAGCCTCTTACCTCATCATGATGATTGTCTGTACTGTTCTTGTCGTGACAGCCAAGACAGTCAAAGGTGCTTGTGGTACCTGACGTGTGACAGAGGACACAATCAACATTATGCGCTCCACTTAGTGGGAACGGGTGCCGAAAAGACGCAGGCTTCCATGCAGAAGTATTATGGCATTGCTCGCAGTCATGAGGAAAATTCAAAGCCAGATGATCAGGACCCAATGCATATTTATCTGCATGGCATGAATAACAATCCGAAGGCATAGGTTCGAAGGTCCCGCCGCTATGGCAACTTGTACAATCGAGATTTGCATGTGCGCCTGTAAGTGGGAAGAAGTAGTGCTTAAAGTCACCGCCTGCCCAACCAGTAGGAGTATGACAGCGCTCGCAATTCGTCGTCCAGCCATTCACCATATGATTGGGGGAATTAGCCTGCGCGAGATTTCTCTGATGACAGAACTCGCATTGCAATGGAGTTCCGCGGAACTGACCGATAGCAGCCTGGAGGTGGCAACTCTCACAGGGAGCCACGGCGTGGGCAGCAACCAGATGAAAACGAGTCTTTGCATGCTCGGCGATGCGACCAGTCGGTGTCCAGTCTATCTGCCCATGGCATCTTTCACAATCGAGTCCGAGAGACGAAGCGTGTGGATCAGGATGGCAACCTCCACAACCACGGGCAACATACTCATCTATCGGTCCGCGATCATTGTGGCACCTAAGGCAAGACGCTTCGTTATGTGCACCATTGAGGGGGTAGCCTGTCTCTTTCTCATGGTCGAAGGTGAAGTTTTTCTTAATTATATCCCAACCATCCGTAACGTGACATATCCCGCAATCACCTGGAAATGTCCGGTGTGGTACGAGAGGACCCCATTTTCTACTCCAACCCTCTCTCTTGTTCTCCATTCGACAACTAAACATGAGAAAAAAAGAATTTATAAAAAACAATAAACACAAAAACATCCATTTCTTACGAATAATTGTCATTCGACACCTCCAAAGTTCCTTTTGTATCTGTAATCTCACTTCAAGGAAGAAGAATCTTGGGATTTGATCATAAAAAACACCACCTTGTGAATTATTAGTAATCCTATAGTTTAACTATAGTATTAAGATTTATCTAAAAGTCAACACTTTTCATAAATATTTACGGACTTCATGATTTTCATTCTTATAAACAGATAAAATTCGTGGAGTTTTACTCAACGAACTTATTTCTGGTTTTTTGTGAATCTCTCTTCTCTAATTTTCCGGGAGGAGGGGCCTTGCGAGATCTATGGAGTTACTATCTCAAAAGATGGAGTGACCGCAGAAGGGATTCAGGGAATAGACAGGCGCCTTACTCCAAACCGCATCTTGTACGTCCAAGTGGTATTGGTGAATCAATCTTTAAATATAAATAGACCGCGAATGGTTAAGCGTCGTGTCACCAAGAAATTTTAAGGCAAGAAAAAACAATCCTCCTTTTAAGCCTTTGTTTGATGAGTCTTCTTTCTTAGCCTCCAACCTGAATAGCTTCAACCAAGGATATAGGGCAACCATTTGAGATAATTCTCACAAGTAATTGACAAAATTTGAATCAAACCTAGGTGAAGTTTTCCACGAGTAGTTTTTATCGTTACGAATTTAAGATTGAAATTCAGTAACATCATGAAGTTTTATAATAAACATGCATAAGTGGAACAATAGATCAAAAAAGACAAATATGTGTTGAGCGGTCAAGGTCCTTACAAAAGCGATAACGGACTTTAAAAAAACGTATTTTTATATTATTTTGTGAAAAAATGTCACAGAAACAGAATTTTCTTTAACCAGCAATAGGATATTTGGTAAACTTATCGATATTTTGAGGAGTTGATCGTGCTTTTTAACAATTTAAATAAGAGATGTCAAATAATATAAAATGGTTACCTTAAATCAGAAATCTAATCTACTAACAGCATTACTTGTGTCTATGCGGCCTATGCAGTGGATAAAAAATGGTTTCGTTATAGTTCCATTACTTTTTTCAGGACAGTTTCAAAAACTCAGTCAAACTTTAAAAGCAACCTTAGCTTTTCTAGCATTTTGCAGCGTTTCTGCACTTATTTTATCTTTAATTTTAATATTTCTTGGCATTTTTGCTTCTGCAATTTTAAGTTGGAAATTTTTAGCAACTGTTATTGTATATTTAAGCATTACGATTGCATATTCTCTGAAATTGAAGCATGTGGTCATCATTGATGTAATGGTTGTGGCTGCAGGTTTTGTGCTTAGAATTCTTGCCGGCAGCGTTGCGATTGCAGTAAATCCTTCTCATTGGATAATGCTTTGTACCATATTGATATCTCTGTTTTTAGGATTTGCAAAGCGACGTGCTGAAATGGTAAATGAAATTAATGCGATGAAACCTTCAGGAACTTCACGTATTGTAATTAATGATTATAGTGTTGTGTTTCTGGATCAGGTAATATCTATGGTAGCCTCTGCAACTATTGTTTGTTATGCCTTATATACTGTGGATACCCTAACACTTGAAACTTTTGGAACTCGTGCCATGTTACTTACAATTCCATTTGTAATTTATGGGATTTTACGTTATATATATAATATATCATTTGGAGCAAAGTGAAGATCCAACTCAAGCATTAATTCAGGATATTCCTATGTTAATAAATTTAGTTGCTTGGACTGTATTGTCAATTTTAATTGTTATGTATGGTGAAAGAATAACACTATTTTAGAACAGATATAATATAAATCTGTTTGAGCAGGATTAAAAATGTCTTTTTCAAAAGTAGCAGTGATCAAAACAAGCGCTAATAATGTTCTTGAAGATATTGACAGGTTGGTTAAATTGGTAGACATTTATCAGGTATTACCTGCAGATAGAACCACTATTCTAAAAGATAATATTTCCTGGCACATGCCTTTTTTAAGTGCCAACACAACTCCCTGGCAACTGGAAGGTGTAATTAAAGCCCTCAAGAAGCGTAATTATAATGACATTGTCTGTGTCGAAAATAGAACAGTAGTGACTAATCCTTTTAAAGGCGAGCAGCTTAATCGATATAAACATGTTTTTAAGGAATATAATATTCCGGTTAAATATAACTTTAATCAGAAAGATATGAACTGGATTAAGTATGAGCCAAAAGCAAAGATGCTCGTTCTTGATAAAATATTCCCTGAGGGTATCTACGTTCCGGATTATTTCTTTGACAAGAATATTATTCACTTACCTACAATGAAGTGCCATATTTATACAACTATGACCGGATCGATGAAAAATGCCTTTGGCGGCTTGCTTAATCGAAAACGACATTATACTCATAGCGTAATTCATAAAACTTTAGTGGATTTACTAACAATTCAGAAGGAGATTCACTCAGGTATTTTCACTGTAATGGATGGAACTGTTGCCGGTGACGGAGCAGGACCGAGAACTATGTTTCCTAAAGTAAAAAACTATATGCTGGCATCGGCGGATAGTGTGGCTATTGATTCAATTTCAGCTAAAATGATGGGATTTGATCCCATGGAAATATGCTGTATTCGGACAGCTCATGAAAAAGGTTTAGGAGTAGGACGTTTTGAAGAGATTGAAGTTGTGGGTGAAGATATTTCTGAGATAAATTTTCATTTTAAACAAACAGATAATGCGATTTCCAGGGTTGGTAAGCAATTCTGGTTTGGGCCGTTAAGATTTCTTCAGCAACTAATGTTTCACACGCCATTGGTTTATTTATTTATCATAGGTTCTTTTCTTTATCATGATTATATATGGTGGCCTGTTGAGGGAAAAAGAAGAATGAAACAAATATCTGACTCCGAATGGTATAAACTGTTTCAATCATACCGAATTTAGTTAAATAATATTTGGAACTATTCAATTTTATTTATCTCAAACATATCAGGGTACAGTTTTGAGAACCAAAGGATTATTTTAATCTTGAAAAGAGTTCTGTTGGCTACCTATTACTCCTTGTATATAGACATTTTTAGTACTAATATCACCAACATGGCTGGTTCAATATAAGTGTAAGAAATGTGGTTATATAGTATGGAAAAAGACAGGTTCTCTAGGAGAATAAAATAATCATGATACGTACGTCGAGGTTAATAATAATCAAAATAATTGACTGATTGGGCGTCCTTGGATCTAAGGAACAGGTATTATGAAAAACCAAAATAAGACTTGTTCAATTCGCGTATGAAGGAGGCGACTGTCAGCCGACTCTTTGAAATCATGTCTGAATAGTAGCTTAGGTTTCGAAAGATGACGTCGAGACCTACTTGAAGCGATAGCGGACGGCGCCGGGATTACCGCGGGCCCGACTCATCAGTTCCTGGCCGTCTCGAACCTGGCGCATGCTTACTGGCTCAAAAGGAATCCCCCAGGTCCTAAGGCGCTCTGCCACAGATCCGTCAAAGGATCCCATTGAGATTTCGATCTCCCGGCCGCTGTCGCGCAGGGCAACGAGCTGGCGGCGCAAGGTTTGCGTGGATCGAACTTCCCAATGCCACCGAACTGCGGCCACCGGCAAGGCGCTGGCCACCATGATGGCGACCAATACCCAGGCGAAGCCAATCTGCACACGGGATCGAGCGATCCAGAAGGTAGCCGCGACCGGCAGGATGGGAAGCCACCACGTCTGCGGACTGTATCGGGCCCACCACATGTGTACGCTGATCAGTAGTGACGTCGCAAGCACCCCGTAGCCCAGAAGCAGCAGAAAACGCGGCGCCGAAGCGGTGAACAATAGCCAGCCTACCAGGAAAAGACTTAGAATTAGTGCCCCGCTGAAGAACGGTCCGAATCCTCCGATCCGTGTGTCATGAAAACGGTACGCATCTAAATCTCCCAGACGAGCGGTAAAGGGCCACATCAACTCCGCTACGGGTTGATTATTGTAGGGTGTGAAACTTGGGCGGCCGAAGATCGCATAGCCCAGACGTACGAACCGATTGCGCCCGGCCATGTTCGGTGGCGTTTCGTATCGTTCGATCGGATCCTCACCCTGTTCGGCCAGGCTCGGGAAGTCCTTGCTGCCCAGGAGTGGATAGAAAGGTTGCTTCCTGTAGATTGTGTTGGTGACATAGGGATTATAGCCGAAGACGCCGACGCCTATGGCAACGACGGCCAGATTCAATCCTGCAAAACGCCAGAAGAGTTCGCGACGTTTGACCAAGTAATAGAGACCAGCCCCCGCGCAGATAAAACAAAGGACGATCAGGCCGGTGAACTTGCTATTGATACAGCAAATGGCCGCTACTATGCCCAAGAAGACGACCAATGGACTCGGGCGACGCATCGCGCCGAACAAAGCCGCTACATAACAGGCAAGATAGCAGACCATCAGACCGTCCACCAGATAGGAGACGATCTCACTGAGCACGACTGGATTCAGAGCCACCAAGCCGCCTAGGGCCAGGGCCCGGCTGCGGTGTATTCCCGCATCCAGAGAGGTTGCGGTCACGGCCATGAAGGCCGCACTCATCGCCAACCAAGTCGCGAATTTTCCCATCTCGATTTGACCAGTCAAGGCTGTCAATGCCGCGCCGATATACCAGGGTCCCTTGGCATAGTGACGCACCCAAAGCTCATTGTGAGCAGCGAAATCTCGAATTGGCTCGGATAAGGGATTCCACCCCTGTACCATACTGTAGACCCCTGTCTGGTGATACCACTGACCATCCCAGGACAGATCATACAACGCCGCCGAAATCCCGATTGCCAGGACCGTGA
>JARRRJ010000334.1:0-3652 GCA_037380865.1 Sedimentisphaerales bacterium | reverse complement strand
ATGGAAATGGATTTTAGATCTCATGCAAGAAGTTTCATGGTTTTAATAAATAGAAAGCGGTATAAATAGGCGGGCGAAATAAATGGCTATAGCTTAATTTCTATTCCTGTAAAATAATTTTGAACAATGTAGTAGAGATCAGGGTGTTTGATTCATCCACGTGAATCTTTGATATACACAGTGGGATAATTAAAGGGGTACGGTACAATTTTTAATCTTATAAAATAATTTTGGACAATATGATAGAAGTTAGGGTGGTTGATTTATCCACGTGAATTCTTGATATATACAGAAATCTCTTAAGGGAGACAATGAACGAAAGAGAAAGAATAATACTGCCGCATGGTGGGTATCGTTAGTCATTAGTGATTAATTCTTTGCGGGCTTGGCGCCTTGGCTGGAGAATGGATTTTAATTAGGTTGTAGATTGCGGCGCTGCGCTCGCGATGACAGTTTTATTCATGGTGAATTTTTCTTAGTGTTCTCTGTGTCCTCGGTGGTTACTAATTTGATTCGGGGAGTGTTGAGTTTGACTGGCTGCTGTGGTATTATGGTGGGCGTTGTTTGAAGCTTATGGATGTTGAATACGTTCCGGGAATTGAAAGGTTGGGTTGTGGCGCGGAAGCATTTGTTTGAAATTGTGTTTGCTGTTCTGGTTTTGGTTTCGGTTGTGTGTGGGGTGAGCCAGGCCGCGGCTGATGCTAATGGTGTGAGCAAGCCTTCATCTTCCGGCTACAAGCTGGTTTGGGCGGATGAGTTTAATAAGGACGGTGCGCCGGACCCCTGCAACTGGACTTATGAGCGCGGGTTTGTGCGGAACCAGGAGCTTCAGTGGTACCAGCCTGAAAATGCCGAGTGCAAGAATGGTTTGCTGGTTATCGAAGGCAGACGCGAGAAAATGCCTAATCCACGTTATAATCCTGATTCGAGGAGCTGGCAGCAGAGCAGGGAATTTATCGAATATACTTCGACGAGCATGACGACGAGAGGTCTGCATAGCTGGATGTACGGGCGCTTCATAATGCGCGGCAGAATCGATACGCGCGAGGGCCTCTGGCCCGCGTTCTGGTCGATGGGTGTTCAGGGACCCTGGCCGGCCAACGGCGAGATTGATATCATGGAATACTATCGCGGGATACTTCTTGCGAACGCTGCATGGGCAAGCCCGAGACGCGGGGCAGCTGTATGGGACGATACCAAAAAGCCCATCACAGAATTTAACGATCCCAACTGGTCTGACAAGTTTCACGTTTGGAGAATGGACTGGGACGTCAACGATATAAAGCTTTACGTCGATGATATGCTTTTGAACGAAGTTGACCTCACCAAGACAATCAATGCGGCTCCGCGAAGCAGAAACAGTTCGCAGCGCGGCACGGGTCGGGATGCGCAGGTGACAAACCCGTTCCATCAGCCGCACTATATCATACTCAATCTCGCAATAGGCGGCACACAGGGAGGTGACCCGTCACAGACGGAGTTCCCCGCAAAATTCGAAGTCGATTACGTTCGCATTTATCAGAAAGAGAAGCAGTGAACTATTATACTCGAACTGACCAATATTTTTGATATTGATGATACAACTATTGAATTTGTAATAACTCAGACACGAATCCATTGCAGCGATACCCAACTGGATACCTGCCTGCGCAGGTATGATACTGTGAGTCGGTCAGTTTGAGTATTATAGATAGATTCAATATCCCTGGTGGTCGGGCTCGGGATTGTCACCGGGTTGTTCGGGCTCGTCTTGTTCCTGTGATGTTTGCGCATGTTGGTCCGGCTCGGGTGAGCTGTATGACTGTATTTCCCTGATTTCGATAGGAGGGACCTGGCTGATTTCGTTCATGGATTCAGGTTGATTGTTAGATTGTTCAGGCTGCGATTCTTCGGGCGGCTCCTGCTGATTTTGAAAATCATCCTGAGTCACATTCTCGTCGGTCGCAAAATGCTCGCTCTGTTCATGCATTGCAGAATCTGATGTCTCCTGAGGTTCTGACTGCTCGAAGCTTTCCTCGTTAGTGCTTTCCTGGAAAGACACTTGTGATATATCTGTATAATCAGTTTGAATGTCAGGTTGCTCCTGGCCTGATTCTTCCGAATACTGCGTCTGATTTTGAAAGTCATCCTGCGATGTTACATCTTCGGCCTCATCGTACTCCACTTGCTCTTTAGCCGCACTTTCGGGCGGGAATTCCGATTCGAATTGTTGTTCTGCTTCTTCCTGAACCTCTGCCTGCTCGTCAGGCTCCAGGGGAGGATTGCTTTGTGCGTGAATAAATTCCGCGATCAGCTGATAATCCTCTGCGCCGTGACAATTTCTCTCGTATTCGAAAATTGTCTGGCCGTAGCTTGGTGCTTCAGCGAGCTTGATATTTCTGCGAACAAGGACAGGCAGAACGTGGGCCTGCGCCCAGGCGCTGTTCGTCCCGCGCGCATCGTTGAGAAATCTTTCGATATCAGCTTTGACTTCGTTTGGAAGTGACGCTCTGCTGTCGAACATGCAAAGGAGGATGCCGTTGACTTTCAGGCCCGGATTGATTCTCCTGTTGACAAGCTCGACGGTCTGGAGCAGTTTTCCGAATCCCTGAAGCGCGAGGAAATGCGGCTGAAGCGGAATCAGAACTTCCTCGGCCGCCGCGAGAGCGTTAAGCGTGAGCAAGCCCAGCGAAGGCGCGCAGTCTATGATGCAGTAATCGAAATGCTCTTTGCATTCCTCGAGCGCTTCGCGCAGGATTATCTCTCTGCCTACGACGCTTACCAATTCGCTTTCTGCTCCGACGAGGTCGATATTTGCGGGGAGAAGCCAGAGGTTCGGACGAACCATCATAATTTCCGATTCGAGCCTGGCGGATTGTGTGAGCACTTTGTACGAGCCTGAATTTATAGACGCAGGCTCGAGCCCGAGATGGATTGTCAAATGCGCCTGGGGGTCGAAATCGATAGCAATGACCTTCGAGCCCAAAGCGGCCAGCGCCGCGGCGGTATTGACAACGGTTGTGGTTTTTCCTACGCCCCCTTTTTGATTTAATACTGCTATCGTTCTCATTTTAGAAAATCCGTTTCTATTTTTTCTTTGACGTTATCATGTACGAACTTTTTTCAGGATAGCATCAAGCACTCCGTTGACAAATGCGGGAGATTTGTCTGTGCTAAACTTCTTAGCGAGTTCTATCGCTTCATTTATAATAACTTTCGGCGGTATATCGGGACAAAACTTCAAGTGATATACCGACAGTCTCAAAATACTTTTGTCGACAGGCGAGAGCCTTGCGAACTGCCACTTGATAGTCGCGGCAATAATCAGCTCGTCACACTGCGCCAAATTGTCCCATGTCCCTTTCGTCCAGTTCCACGCAAGCTGGCCTATGGAGACATCTTTTTCCGATTCCGTAAAAAATCTGCCCAAATTTTCAAAAGCGTCATTGCCCTGTACGTCGAGCTGATATAACGCCTGCATTGTCAGTTCTCTGGCCCTTGTTCTTCTATCCATGTGTAAGCTGTAGTTTGTTTTTATGACTGAATTTTTACAACACTCCTCTTGCTTCTTAGCTGCGACAATACGAGAACAAACTACTTTATCTGTGCCATCACATTTGCCATTTCCATGGCAGTTCGTGCGGCGTCTGCGCCTGCGTTGCCCATCTTAGTT
>JARRRJ010000333.1:0-3664 GCA_037380865.1 Sedimentisphaerales bacterium | reverse complement strand
TTCTGCCGAGCGGGCGCTTAAAGCTGTCAAAAATCACAAAAATTTCGGATTTAACTACGACCCAAGCCATCTTGGTTATCAGGGTGTGGATTATGTTAAATTCATCTATACCTTCGCAAGCAGAATTTTCCATGCACACATGAAAGATGCCTGGTGGGGACACGGCGACGGCACTGTCGGTGTTTTCGGAGGTCATACTGAGTTCGCAGATCCTAGACGATACTGGGATTTCCGCTCGATCGGGCATGGCGATATAAATTTCGAGGAAATTATTGTTGCGCTGAATGACATCGGTTACCAGGGACCTCTCTCGATAGAATGGGAGGACAGCAGGATGGACCGCGAGCACGGCGCTGAAGAAGCAGGTATGTTTATAAAAAGTGCGGACTTCAAACCTTCGCAGGTTGCGTTCGATGCACAATTTGAAAAGTAAGGAGTGTGAAAAATGAGAAAAACACTGATATTTGGCGTAATGTTTATGATTGTCATGTCACAAGTCTCAAATTCATTTGCAGCCGGAGCCGGCAACAGACGCGGCGGCAGGCGAGGCGGCGGTTTCGGTGGTTTCGGCGGCAGAGGCCAACAGCAAAGAGGCCCTACGGATGAAGAGATCAAAAAAATGGAAGATGCAATGCCGACCAAAGCAGTGGTTGAACCAAATAAGCCAAGAAAGCTTCTGGTTGTAGATATATTGGGGCCGAGAGCTTTTTATCACGATTGTATTCCTTACTGGGATAAGGCCCTCGAGATTATGGGCGAAAAGACAGGCGCTTTCAGCGTGGTTGTCACCGAGGATATAAATATGTTCAGTGCCGAAAACCTTGCACAGTTCGACGCGGTCTGCCTGAACAATTCGGTAAGTCTGCCTCTTAGCCCGGCTAATACGCCCGAGTTATGTAAGTCTTTAATGGATTTTGTCAAGGGCGGCAAAGGGATTATGGCAATTCATGCGGGTACAGATGCATTCTATGCTCAGCCTAATGTCTGGCCTGAAGGCAGTGAAATGCTTGGCGGCAAGTTTTCCGGTCACCCCTGGACTGCCGGCAGAACTGAATGGGCAGTGAAAATTGACGAACCGGACAATCCATTAATGGTGCCGTTTAAAGGTGAAGGCTTTAAACTGGTTGATGAAATATATCGTACTGAGCCTCCTTTATATTCGCGCGACAAACAACTTGTTTTAATGAGCCTCGATATGAATGACCCGACTACCAAGAACAGGTGTGAAAAACCCACAGATGCAGATACAGGTATTTCGTGGATCAAAAACTGGGGCAAAGGACGTGTATTTTACTGCTCGCTGGGTCACGTTCACGATGTGACATGGACTGCTCCGATACTCGAACACTATCTCCGAGGCATACAGTTCGCATTGGGTGACCTGAAGGTCGATGCAACTCCAAAAGGCGGTGCGGCTCCGAAAGAAAACTAACCCTTACTATTTATTGGTTGAGGAGTTTTATTATGAAAGATACGAAACAAACCCAAAAGCAGAGCAATACGATGTCCCGACGCAATTTCTTAGGCGCTTCGGCTGCAGTCGCGGCTTTTACTGTAGTGCCCAGGCATGTTCTCGGAGGTGCAGGCGTACAGGCACCGAGTGACACACTCAACGTTGCGACGGTCGGTATAGGCGGCCAGGGCAGCGCAAATACTTCAGCCGCACAAAGAGCAGGAGCAAATATCGTTGCTCTTTGCGACGTCGATGATTCATGGCGAAATGTAACAAGAACGTATCAGCAGTATCCGAACGCGGCAAAGTACAAAGATTTTCGCGTGATGCTTGAGAAGCAAAAGGATATAGACGCGGTTATTGTCGCTACTCCCGACCATTCTCATGCTGTAATTGCGATGGCGGCTATGCGACGGGGAAAACACGTCTATGTCCAGAAACCTTTGACAAAGTACGTCTGGGAATCGCGAATGCTTACCGAGGCGGCGCACAAGTACAAAGTCGTCACGCAAATGGGCAACCAGGGACATTCCGGCACAGGTGTAAAGCAAGTCGAGCAAATGATTGCCGATAACGTTATCGGGCAAATCAGGCAAGTCGATTCGTTTACAAACCGACCGATATGGCCGCAGGGGATTAATATGCCGCCGGAAGAAATTCCGGTTCCCGAAGGTATGGACTGGGACCTCTGGATAGGCCCGGCGCCGTTCAGACCTTATGCGCAGTTCCCCGATTTGAATAATACCAGGGGAGGCGGCATGCAAACCTACGCTCCTTTCAACTGGAGAGGCTGGTGGGATTTCGGATGCGGCGCCCTTGGTGACATGGCATGTCACGTGCTCGACCCGGTATTCAGCGGCCTGAAACTCAAGTACCCGATTAGCGTCGAAGCATGCGCAAGCCCTGTTAATGACCAGACCTTCCCGATGGCTTCTATCGTACGCTTTGTTTTCCCGGCTCGCGAGGGAATGCCTGAAGTCAAGGTGAACTGGTATGACGGGGGTTTGAAACCTCCTCGCCCGAAAGAACTGGAGGATCCACGAATGCGCATAGGTCAGGCGCAAAGCGGAGCCTTATTCATTGGCGAAAAAGGACTTTTACGCACTGGTGAATATGGTGATAATCCAACCTTGTTCCCTATTGAGCTTAACCAGCAATATCGAAATGCAAATTCATCCGGCACAGAATCTGCACCTGCCGCCAACAGGGCATCAGGTCGCGGTTTTCGATCAGGTAGAAGAGGAGGCAGAGGCGCCTCCGGACCCAGCCATGAAGGCAACTGGATTGAAGCCTGCAAGGCTGGTGTTCCCACGAATGCAGTCTCCAATTTCGATTATTCCGGACCATTCGCTGAAGCTGTCGTAATGGGCTGTCTCGCCTTAAAGTATCTTGATCAGAAGCTTCTATGGGATGGCCAAAACATGACATTCACCAATAATGCTAATGCTACAGCCTATACGAAGCCGAATTATCGAGAAGGCTGGTCGCTGGAGATGTAGCAGGAGAACGCGTTACATCTTCACAGCCGCAATATGCTATTTGAAAAAAACCCGGACGGAACAAGGCTTACTTGATACTGTCCGGGTTTTTATGCTTTAGAAATGAAAGGTTGTAGTTATGCAGATTTTTTGATATAATCTTAACGCAGGTTACGTCTGTATAAGAAGTTGCGAATTGACGCTGAATCGCGCGACGAAGACGGAAAAAAGACCGGAAAAGCGTGCTTGACATACAGAAATCTCGCTGTTATAGTGCGTTATCCAGACAATAGGGTTAAAGTGGAGTTATAAAGATAAGATGAACGATAAGAAATCAAAAACAGGCATGAACAGGCGCAGTTTCCTTCAAAGCACAGCGGCAGTAGGAGCAGGATTGGCATTTTCGCCATTCGTGCTTGGCCAGGCGGCCGGCGAGTCTCCTGACGATATTAACATAGCGTTGATTGGCGTAGGAGCTGAAGGTTACGAGCTCATGAACGACATCGTGAAGATTCCCGGCGTGCGATTCAAGGCTTTATGCGATATCTGGGACTATAACAGGACGCGAAACGCACGCATCCTGAAGTATTACGGCCATGAGGTGAAGGAGTATGCAGATTATGAGCAAATGCTTGCCGAGCAAAACGCCCTTGACCTGGACGCGGTTATTATCGCGACACCTGATTTCTGGCATCAGGCTCATGCCTGTGCGTGCATGGAAGCGGGATTGCAT
>JARRRJ010000332.1:0-4394 GCA_037380865.1 Sedimentisphaerales bacterium | reverse complement strand
TTGCCCTGAAACGGGCTGAAATCATCCCTGAAGTTGATGGTTTGCTCTTTATCAAGAAGGGAGAGAGCGGCGCCGTAAGCTATTGCGAAATCTACGCGGTTGACGTGGTTCTCGTGCTCAGCAGCCATGCTGTCAGGCTCTCCGAACAGCTCGATGTTTTTAGCCAGTATTCCCGTTCTTTCAGTAAGCGACATCAAATCGACAGTTCCCGCTGAATCGAAAACTCTAAGGGCATTAACAGGTTCGGTGCTGCCGAACAAAGCTGTTGTCATTAAAATTTCTCTTGAGAGCAGCTCGGTTCTGTTCTGCCTGGATCCCACGATGAATGTTCTTGCTGCGGAAGAATCGTACGAACCGGTACCATTCGAATCGCGCGGAGCAATCAGGTAGCCGCTGCGATCAGAGAGCATTGCGAACATAGTTCCCTCAAGTGATTCGCTTTTGGGAATTTTATTGGAAATTAATTTTGCAAGACAGCTCACATCCGGCTTGATTGTTATCGGGTCAAAATTGTACTGCTGGAGGGAAAGCAGAACTTCCGATAATATTTTCTTCTGTGCAGTGAAGACAGTCAGGTCCGAACCTTCCTGACCTGTTGAATTTACTTCGAATGCCAGAGCCATATCGGAAATATCTGTCGCGAGGGCTTCTTCGGTGTCGAAACGAATAGTAGCGGCGATTTGTTTGTTGTCACTGAACTCACTGTGAACGTTGTGCTGCATGAAAAGCGGTGACAGTAAAACAATCCGGCACGTTATCGCACTTACCATGTGAAGCGAGACATAATACGGTTGCGCTCTCTTTTGTAAAATATATTCCTAATAAGTTTTTCGATTCCATTTATAGTATGCTCCTGAATCAGCATTCAGTTGTTTATAGCGGCGATTCTTTTTACAGTATTTCCGTCCTTTGTAATACCGATTACGGCTGAAGCCTTTGCCAGGCCGCTCGTCGCTGTGATTTTTATCGTAAATATTCTGCTCTTAGTTGTGATATATGGTTTACATTTTTCTATCGAGTCGGTATATCCCATTATTCTTTTCTGCAAATCGTCGACACTCTCGAAAGGCTGAATTTTTCTCAATTTTATAATCTGGTCGGTGATATTGACCTGGTCACCGCCGAAAATGAAAGCTGCTTCCAGCACGTGACGCGGCGCGCTGTTGACATTTACTGTTCTTGTTCCCCACGTGCTGATATATTTCAGAGGTGATTCTTTCCGGTCCCCGTCAATTATCGTAGGACTGGCGAGAGCTTCCCTGTCAAGCAGGCTGCAGTTGAACAGTTTGGCAAAAGTGTTGGTCTGGTTTGTGATTTGCGTAGCCGCAGTCAATACAGTTCTTGTTATCTGCGGCGTGGCTGAAGTCCTGGAACTGGCACTTCGTGAAGTGTTTGTGGTTCTTACAGGCTGTCTTGTAGTTGTCACTACCGGCTGAAAGTTTATCTTATACGGCATTCTTTTGCCAATTTCCGTCAGGTCTGCTCTGAGTGCATCGATCTGTTCGTAGTTGAGTCCCGACATCTGGCAGAAGGTTTCAAATCCAGCATCGATTTCTCTCTGGCTTTGCTCGTCTTTGAGCATTGCCCAGCCAAGCGGATATTTTGCGTTTTCATCTTCGATCTCGATGCGCACTTCAACATCGCCTATCTCGATTTCCGCAGGTTGTGTTATCAAAGGCCATGCCGCGCCGTAAGGTCCCGGTATAATTATGTTTTCGAGGTCGTTTGCATCTGCATTGTTTGCGTCACTGCTTTCGGACCTGTAATTGGAGATCGAGTTAATTTTTGTACGATTACCCTCGGAGCTGAGTTGCCACATGTCCACAAGCTCTCGGTAGTGAGAAGTATCGAGAGCGAATAAATCCGAGAAATCAGGTTCATTTGGACGGCTTACAAGCACAGGATTTATCTGCTTCATGGTAGCCAGCGCGTACTTAAGCGCCGAATCACAGCCGTAGCGCGCTTTGCTGTAGTCGATCAGATACTGATCGCGAAGACGCTGAGCCATCACTTTGCTGCTTAACGTATAGCCGAGCAAAGAGAGGACAACCAGTATTACCAGTGTCACCAGTAAAACTATGCCGGAGCGACTATGCTTCTCAATCGGATTTTTCTGAAATTGAGTCATTTTTCCGTCAGATTTATTTTGTTTGCCGAAGGATCCGAATTATCGAAAAGGCTTGCCTGTGTCGGATTTGTGCCTCCATCGGGAGAAGTATTTTCCTGTATTTTGAATTTAATATTTCTGCTTTTATCGAAAGCTATGGTACGCGAGTATTTCTGGTCTTCGGGCACATCATAATGCCCCTCGAGGTCTTTGTAAGGCTTGGCAAAAGAAATAGTCAATGTAACTCCGAGCGGCATTCCGCCGGGGAAGACTTTTAGCGGCTCTTTCTGGCCAGTGTATACATCGATGCCGAAATAAGTAACTCCGCGGCAGATAGGAACATAAACGTTCGTTTGGGAGATGTCTTTGTCTTTATCGAGTAGCTTGTCTTCCGGCGCAATTCCCTCTCGATAGCGATATAGAACCAGGTCGTTGGAGTCGCTTTCGTAATTTGTATTGCACTGCCAGATAATCTCCTCTGCTTCCTGCTCCTTGTTAGCCGCGTCTTTGTAATGTACCTGAATCATGAATATTGCGGCCATGTAGTTATTTACGTACCTGCTCACCATAACAATGTTGGTATCGGAGTCATTCGAAATTACTTTATCGAGGTCTTCTGCAATGAGCTGGAGTGCTTCATAAGGGCGCCTGGAGTCATCCAGTGAGCGAGTGACAGCGGCGGCGCAGCGCTGAGCTCTCGTATAGACAGTCATAACTGCAATCAGGACCATAGTCCCAATGACCATAGCCGCAAGCACTTCAGCCAGTGTAAATCCACTCTTCACTGGTGCTCTATTTCGACTCTTTTTCATACTGTTCCAGTTCATCGTCTTACTGCCCGCTGGTCTCCTGTTTGTTCTTCAATATGTCCCAGATTTCCTGAATATCCATTTGGTCGATTTGGCCATACGTCAGGCCTGTCGTCGGATCAACTTCGTCTTGCAGTTTTTCCTTGTTCTGTTGTGCCCTGAGGCGCCTTAGGTCCTCCTCGGATTCTATCTGTAAATTCTGTTTGTCGGTATCGCTGGGATTGCCGTCATAAAGCTTGAAAAGGTCGAGATTATTCTTTATGAATGAGCCATCTTCTGCGGTCAGCATTCCGTTTTCGAGCCATTCCTGTATAGTGTCGGCGCTGACACCGGCGTAAATCGCCGCGTCCTCGAGAGTTTCGATAAGCTGCGGCGTCAATTCTTCTTCTACTTCTTCCTTTTGCATTAAAATCTGTAGCAGCTGGTCCTTTGTCAGTCCCGTGAGCCAGTGTACGAGCTCTACAGATTTGTGCTCACCATTTGTGTCGTAATAGCTTGCGGTACAAATGGCTCTGAGCCACATCTGGGAGTTGATGGGCTCGTAAAAAGTCTCCACAACTGTCTCCCAGTCGATACCGGGATACCTGTCACTGGTTCCGTATTCCGAAGTCTCTTCGACATAAGGTTTTGACAAAATGAGTTCGAGGTTCTCGCGTGCTACCTGGAAAGCCTGAATTTTCTGCTTCATGTCAGCCGCTGAGTTGACACATCTATCGACAACAATCCATACACTCGAAGTGATAATCGCAAGGATACCTGTGGCAGTTATTACTTCCAGAAGGCTGAATCCGGCGTTCCTTTTTCCAAATTTTTTACATGCTGAGACCATCTCTTGGTACAGTTTTAAGAAGTTGGTAGTCACCATTTTCCAAAGTTACAATTCTGCTCATGCGATTAACAACAACCGAGTACTCCCGGTCGTGATCGTCAACAAGGATGATTTTGCCTCCGTAGGCCCAGCCTGCATTCCCGGCTCTGAATTTTGCTCTGCCGTCACGGGTAAAATCGCCGTCGTCGAACTCGACATAAGTTATTCTGCAGTTTTGATTGAGATTTTCGTCGACGATAATCTCCTCGTCGAGGACCTGTGACAAGTCAGGCGTTGTAATCTGTCGGAGCATAAAAGACTGATTTGTCAGGTCAACAATAAATTCGTACCTTCTGTCGCTTTGTGCGGCCGCAGTAATCGCAGACTGCATCGTCGAGATAAAAAGCTGCACCTGACCTTTGAAGGTATTTTTTCTGAGCATAGTGAAAATGTTCATCTGCGTTATCAGGAGCAGGAGGGAAAGTATCACAATGACCACGAGCATCTCAGCCATAGTAAAGCCGCACTTGTTGCCAGGTGCGTTCTTTTGACCCAAGCGCCTTCTGTCCTGTGTAATCATACTTGCCTCCATAGTACGATACAGCTCTTAACGCTGCACATCGGTGCTGAGGATATCGTCCTCTGTATCCTGCTCTCCGTCCGGGCCGCA
>JARRRJ010000331.1:0-3668 GCA_037380865.1 Sedimentisphaerales bacterium | reverse complement strand
CTGGATTATTTCCAAGACGGAAAGATACGAGATACTTAGATATGTACCGAAAAAAGAAAACTGGTTTCTGCACGCAGCCCGGCTTCACACTTGTGGAGATAATAATTGTAGTTGTGATTCTTTCAATAGCGGCTATGACTGCGATACCTTTGATGAGTTCGGCTTCCAGCGTTCAGATTCGTTCGGCGGCTAATTTGATAGCGGCAGACCTGGAATACGCGAAGAGCATGGCCATCAGCAGGGGGCAAAATTATTATGTTCGTTTCAACGAGAGTGCAAACAGCTACCAGATAGAAGATCAGGATAACAACGTTATTCAGCATCCCGTGAAAAAGGGATTCAACTATGTCATGAATTTCACAAATGACAAAAGAGTCGGCAAGGTAGATATCACAAACGTGAGCTTCCCGTCGGACATAGTCAGGTTCGATTGTTTGGGAAGTCCGGATAACGGGGGTGTTATCACTATTAATGCAGACGGAACAACTGCAACGATTTCAGTGGAGCCAGTTACGGGGTATATCTCGATAAGCCTCTGAGGAAAAAGGTAAATGGTAAATTTGGATTTTCTAAATCGCACGATTAGACCAATAGGACTGGATATAGGTCATAATTCTATCAAGATGATTCAGCTTGCCATCAGTGGCGAGAAGATATCCGTTCATGCCGCAGAGGAAGCTCCCATAGATATCGATGCGAACGAAGACGAGCAGACACGCAGAAACAGAATAGCCGAAACGATAAGGCAGATGTACACCAGAGGCTGTTTCCATGGCAAAGATACTATTTCCTGTCTGCCCAGCGGAGAATTGAAAATCACAAGTCTGCGATTGACTGAAAACGAGTGTCAGGAAGCAGAGCAAGTCTTAAAATACGAAGCTGCCGAGCGATTTGGGCTGGACCCTGAAAAAGATGCGATGGACTACATTGTGGCAGGTAACGTCAGGCAGGGCGATGAAATAAAGAACGAGCTTGTACTTTTCGCAGCAGATAACGAAGCCATAAAAAGTCATATCGAGATGATCGAACAATCGGGTCTCAATCCCGTGTCGATAGATATAATACCCTGTGCTCTCTTCAGAAGTTTCGAGCGCTCGTTGAGACGTCAGGAAGATAAAGAGAACGCGGTAGTCTTCGTAGATGTCGGAAGATCTTACACGACAATACTTTTCGGCAGAGACGGAGAAATCTGCTTCGTAAAGCAAATCAAAATTGGAGCGGAAAATTTCAACCGTGAGGTGGCAATGAAACTGGGTCTCACGAGCAGGGAAGCGGAGGTTCTCAGGAAAGAACTCCAGGCTGAAAATAAAAAATCGAGCCGGAAAGATCCGAAGATAGATGCGTCAACGCGCCAGGGGATGGTCGATGCGATAAGTAAAGTTGCCGAAGAGCTGGCGAAGGAAATTTCGCTTTGTATGAGATATTATTCGGTGACATTCAGAGGCAGACGCATCGAGCGTGCGATATTTACCGGCGGTGGAAGCTACGAAAAGATCCTGCTCGATACTATGAGAAGGCAGCTGACTGTCGGGATAGAAACGGCACAGCCCTTGAGAGGATGCGAGATACAGAGGGAAAGAGTAAATATCGATATGTACAGAGAAAGAAATGGACTGCTCTGCGAGTGGGCAATAGCTGTCGGACTGAGTCTCAAAGGATGGAATGCGATAAAGCACAGCAGGCAGGAAGTCTGCAGCGGGGCATAGGCGGATTATGAAAGAAATAGATTTTCTCCCTGAATGGTACAAGAGCGGCAGGCGGCGCCAGGTCAATTACCGCGCGCAATACATCATACTCAGTGGGGTATTTGCTGTAATGATGGTCTGGAATTATGTTTCTGCAACTTCTGTTTCCAAAGTCCGTGCGAGAAACATGGAAATGGGTACCAGCCGGACCCAGTCTGAAAAAGTATCTGCAAAATTAGAGGTTTTGAAAAAAGGAATGGCTGTGCTTCACGAGAAGGAAAAAGTGCTCGATAGCACAGACTCCAAAATAATCGTCTCTGACGTCCTGGCGGAAATAAGCTATCTCGTTAATGAGAGAATTGTTTTAAGCAGAATCGACCTGGTCTCGGAGAGCATTCCGGATATGCAGAGTAAGAAAAAGAATGTGCAGTCTTCTTCCGTGGTAAGGTCTTCTTCGTTTTCGGGCGGTAACAGCGTTCCTCTAGGCAACGTGCGTTTCAGGATTTTGATTGCGGGCGTAGCGGCGAACGGAAGTGACGTGGCTGTGTTCCTCTGCAAACTGGAAGACTCGCCGTATTTCAACCACGTGGACTTGTCATACTCGAAAGATGCGCAGGTCAGAGCGGTGAAGAGTGCCCCGAAGAACATCGAGCAGGACGTTGTCTCGACAGTTCCCGCGTCACAGAAAAACAACGTTAAGACAAAAGAAAATATTGAGGTGAACGAATTTGAGATAAGTTGTTATCTCTCAAACTACGTTCTGCAGGAGTAATTGGAAAGAGTATAAATTGTTTTTTGAAAAGAAGCAAATTGTAATAATTGCAGTTGCAACTGCAGCCTTTAGTGGATTTATTCTGTTTCGCTATATTCCTCTGAGCAGGAGTATCAGCGCGGTAAAGAGTGCGCGGGCCGAGCAGAACATGATTATTGCCAAAGGAATCTCGGATGCTGAGCAGCTCAAGGTATTCACCGACCAATTGAACAAACTTAAGGAAAAGCTCGATAATTATGAAGCAAAATTGCCAGGGCAGAAGGACCTCGGCCTGTTTTTAAAACAAATTGCAGGATTGATGGACGGCCATAATTTGTCAAATCAGGCAATTCAACCTCTTGAGGAAGTAAGAACCAGCCAGTTGATTTGCATTCCAATCAGCATGGAATGTACAGGGAGCCTGACAAATCTATTCGAATTTTACGGTAACCTGCAGTCACTTGACAGGGCAATTCGAATAAATCAGGTTAAGCTGAAAAACGGAACAGATTTCAGCGGCGAAGTACGAATGTCAACACAAATAGTTATCTATTACAGAACTCAAGCGGGATAAAAGATAAAAAGAACGACCAGAAACACATAAAAAGAAAGGAGCTAATGAGAGAAGATTCACGACATAATGTTAATAGAGTCGGCAGACTTGCCGGCTATCTGGCAACTGAAAAGAAGAAAACAGTTCTGGCAGTCTGCCTGCTCGCGCTTATGGCCTTTATGTGGATAAAAGTATTCACAGGAAGAAACCCGGAAGCCGCAACTGCAGACCAGATGGCCGCTCGAGCGGGCAATAACAGCCTGACTGATGGGGAAACAAATGTGTCATACATCGATTTGCCGCAGGTTGAAGGCAGAAATGATGTGATCAAAAAAGATTTCTTCGCTTCCGACGGCTGGAAAGATTTTGTCGACTCTGACAAGAATATTGTTATTACAAAAGAAGTAAACGTAGTTCCCGGTGACAGTAATGAGAAGGTAATTGGAAGAATTGCAGATAATTTGAAGCTGGAGGCGTTTGTAATGGGCGAGAATCCCAGGGCCTATATCAACGACAGGATATTGGCGGTAGGTGATACTCTGCTCGTTAGTGACGGAGTTCAAAATTACGAATGCGAAGTGATTAAGATTGAGAATAATTCAGTTGTAATGAGATGTGAAAAAGCAGAAGTGACTTTGAAATTGAAACAGGTAATTGAAGGCAGCAGGCAGTTCTGAGT
>JARRRJ010000330.1:0-3677 GCA_037380865.1 Sedimentisphaerales bacterium | reverse complement strand
TCGATACCGCCGACAACAACCTTCATTTGCAGGCAGTACAACCGCCCGAACCGTGTATCGACCTCCTCGTCCCTGTTCGCGCAAATCACGTGGATAATATCCTTTAATACAGGCAGTTGACTCTTATAATTGACCATCCTCCTCACCATCCATATAGTCGGCAAATCCGGATTTAATGTCACGCCGTCGCTTGTGATGACCTGACCATTTTTATCAGTCATGCCGGCAGTTCTTTTCTTTACTTCATCAAAGGAAATCGCCTTGCCCTCTTCTGCTATTTTAAGAAGAGCGGATTTATCAAGTGCGATATCCTTTAATTTTGCGTCGAGCAACGCATCTGTTATCCACGTGTCACCGGAACCATTCAGCACACCCTCTATCTGCCTGTTGTAATACGGAAACAAATTTTGCGTAGCGCCCGCGTGCTCTGCGCTGACTCCGTTTGCGATGTCGCATATCTCGAGCGCTCCTTTCGAAAAATCTATAAAGCATTCACCATCCCGCTGCATTGTAAACTTATGCCAGAAACTCTCATGATTTGATTCGAGGAACCTCATCGCATAGCGAGCTCTTGCAATATCGCCTCCTGTAATACGATTAACATAGAACCTCTCAAGGCCCGCCTGAACAACTGTGTGATTGGTGTAAACAACTACTGTTTTTTCGAAAGCATTATCACCTTTAAGTATCGCGGCCGCATCGGCAACGTGGCCTTCGTTAAGGTGAAGGACTTCAGGTACAATATTGATGCTCTTCAGAAGCGCGTAAACGCATTCTCCAAAAATAGTTTCCTGCAGAAAGCGATGCTCCCTTCCGCAACCATAATGCGTTCTGTCGTCTGGGTAGAGAATATCGAATACTTCGGGACAATAGAAAAGATAGAGAAGCGTTCCGCCGCGATATATGCTGTATACATCCACTTTGTACTGCCGTTCATGAGCAGTATTTGTCACGTCCCATCCCCACACGTCAAATTGCATGGGATTGTTCAGGCTATCCATGACGCGCTCGATGGGCTGTCCTTCGTAAGATACTTCCCTGTAATCAATACATTGGTTTCCGTTTCTGATTGACTGGACAAGGCGTTTTTTGTAAAGAGGCATGCATCCAAACGCTTTCTGCATTCCTATCGATTTAAGACCCTCAAGCTTGTCTCCGAAATAGATTCCCAAACCTCCTTTGACATTAGCTTCCCTGGCATCTCCGCTCAATTCAGGAATACAGCCTTCCATTGAAAGAGTGACCAGGATTTTGCTTTTCAGTTCAGGTATGTGCTCGTCTATCCATGTGAAGTTTGATCTTATCATACAATCTTCCGAACTAGTAAAAACTCAATGTTTTCAGTATTGTCAACAAGACTAAATCGACACTTTTTATTTTGGTTCTTGAGCCTATTTGAGCGTGTTCGAACTCCGCAGTTCGACGTGAATTAAATGACACAAAAGGAAGACTATTCAGGAGCTTTTCCGGATTTCTTAACTATTCCCAAACTCCAGATTAACACTTTGACTGTCTTCTCTAATATACGACAGTTCCCCCATCTTAATTCCGATAACGAGTGAAACTCTAAAACAAAAATTTTTTCGAAAGATTCAAAAAAAGTCGTTCAACTGCAAAAACCGAAAAGACTTTTTTCTAATTGAGTTTTTGCAGGCTATCGCTTTTTCACTGTTAATTTTGCTATTGCGGCCCTTGTCGGGTCGCTCTCTGAGGTTGCCTGCAATATGACAATCGCTGAAGCGGCGTTTCCCTTTTCGCGACTCACAAAAACAGGAATTGATTTTGATTCGCCAAATTTCAATGTCGCGAGTGCATTGAGAAGTTTTGCAGACCAGCCTTCGCCTTCAACGGAAACTGACAGTCGATAGATGTCCGAAGTGAGGCAGTCTCTGAAATCGCGCCAATGCAGATTCGGATCAGTCTGCACTGCCTGGCCTGTATTTGTCAGTGTAAAGTCAAATTGATTGTAGCCGGAACCAACATTTTGAGAATCAGGTGCTGTCAGTTCTGCGCCTCGCAGCTGCGGACCTGAACCATCCAGTGATCGCACGCCGAGAACGTATGACAAAACACCCTGCTCATTCTTTTGAATGTTGATTACGTAGAAGTGCAGACGATTGTATATATCCTCGTACTCGAACTGACTTCCCGAATTCAGGCCAGCATGAAAGAGCGCATCATTGAGCTGGCGATAATCCGCTATGGTGCGCATGACGACTTCGCCGTTCGGACGCTTGAAATCGACCATGTTGATGTCCTCGGGGTGCGCGTCGATCACCCAGTCGAAGCAGGAGAAAGCGTTGGGGCCGCTGTTGGAGCTTGCCCGGTCCTTGCTTTTCGAAATCAGGACGCCGGAATCGGGACAGAACGAATCGTAGCCCATCTGCTGAACAACTTCCATGGAATAGAAGTTGAAGTTTGGTGTACCGGAAGAAAGAGGATTAGTCGCAGGGTCGTCAGGCGGAGTCAGGTCGCCCTGGCCGTCAAGCGTGACAGTAATGCCCGCAAACGCATCCGGCTCGTGAACAACTTCGCGGGCAGTTACCTTTGCGACGACCAGGCCGCTTTTGGCGAGGTCATCGCGGTTGAGCATCAGCGTATCTTCCTGCGTGACGAATCCGAAGTAGAGCATTTGGCGCAGCATAAGTCCGGCAGGCATCGCTCCTCCCTGCGTTACTGGAATCTCCCATCGATTATGCGGTCCGCCGGGTCCGTTGAACGAGCCGCGGTCCATGATGTCCCAGGGTCCAGAGCCTACACGACGATATGGCTGCACGTAGGGATTGTTGTTGTTATCGCCGATACGAAATGCGGCGTGTGAGATTTCATGACGTATCGAGCCTGAGCATTCACCATTGATAATAGATGAATTGCTCCAGAGATAGGAACCCGCTTTCCAACTTGTCCACTCAATATAGCGGGTTGGTGACCAGCGCTGGTTCGGGTTTTCGGGATTTCCCCATTCCTGAGGAACATCATCTCGCGTCTGGAATTTCATTTCACCGAATTCCTGCCAGACGCACGTTTCATCATAACCCGCGTAGATACGCAGCACAAGGTCATATTCCTTATCTCCTGCATCCTGTCTCCACATGGCATCCAGATCACCTGTAAGACTGGCACTGCGTCCTGCGCCGCCGCGATTGGAATTTCCTCGATCCCCCCGCTGCGAATCTGTCACCTGCTCGCCGCGCGAAGCCTGCGATTCGTTGTTGGCGGACTCTGTATCGCCGCCGCGCCGACTTCCTCGACTCTCGCCTCGGGGACGATTGACTGTACCGCTGTACTCTACCATTCTTTGGGGCATTCTATAAGGTCCGTAAGCGTCGAACTCCACTCCTATCCTGCCGTGAGATTGCTCCATCCAATATTCGTTGACTGTATGGCCTCGATTGATTTCCTGCGGCTTATTCCAGAAGTCAGCATAAAATCTCGCAACATCGGAGCGATCAATCGGATCAATTTGCGGATTACCGAACATATCCGAGTGTTTCGGAAGTGTGATAACAAATGGCTGGTCATTGAAATCCGCGACGACAACCGCGATGCGAATCGTTCGCTCGGTCGGCTTGATTTCAGGATCCGCCCAGTTGACACCAGGGATTGGATGATAGTCGTCCCACGTCATGTCATCCTGGTCGAGCACTTTCTGCGGATCAATAGGCGCGGGTGCCTTT
>JARRRJ010000329.1:0-3680 GCA_037380865.1 Sedimentisphaerales bacterium | reverse complement strand
AATAGAGAAGACCCGAAAGAAAGTTTTGACACATTGGCACAAGTGCTGGAGCTTGGATTTGAAAACTCGCAGAGCAATTCGGAGCTCAGGCAGAATTTCGGTATTGCATTAGCGAAATTACACCTGCTTCAGGGTGACTGGGATGGAATGAATGAAAACCTGCGGAAACTGGGTCAGGAAAAAATACCCACCGAATCGCGGCCATGGCTTCCCGCTCCGCCTGTGGACTGGACTGTAGACTTGGCTTCTCAATGGCAGATATGTGATGAATCGATGCGCTCAGGTGATTGTAGTCTTGAATTCAAAATAGAAAAAGACGGCAAAGGGCTCGAAGGTGTTCATGTTCTGGTCAAAAAAGCACCAGAGCCAACTAATATATTTACTACAGGTATCGCTGCAGATACACTTTTTTTAGCTCCTTACCCACTTTCTGACAGAGACTTTTCTTTTGGTTATCGCGGACGCGACCGGGAGCAGACACGATATGCGATAAGCGATGATTCCGGAATAGTTCGTTTTGAAAAACTTCCTGCAATACCTGTAAAAATCGAAGTCCTTGTACCTACGTCTAATTTTCCTGAAGAAGTTACCAACTGGGACCTCTGGATGGAAGTCGAGCCCGGCCAGTTTAAAATTGCCAAGATTTATGGTTCGGACGCCATTAATCCCCGCGAACCTCCGGCTGTAGTAACATTAAAATCAGGAGAAACTGTACATTATCCGAAACTTGTTGTGAGACCTGCCTTTAGTCTGAATATCATGGATATGGATAGAGTTGACAAGAAAAATTTCACTCTAAGATGGATGGGACTGGATTCGTCCTTGCAGCAAAAACTCGGTCAGTATGAGCTGGAAATGTCACTTACCTTCCCATCAGAAAATCGCGGCATCGAGGCGCAACAAATCAAGACAACCAAACATATTCTCATTGATACGGCGTACAATATTGGCTCTTTGGGAGTTGGGGAAATGAATCTTGAGCCTGGTAATATCTATCTTTTCGAAGTAAAGGCATTCGACAAATCAGGCACGATTTTAGCACGCTGGCCAAAAACACGAGTCTGGGTGCCCTGGGATTATCGCAAAAGCAATCCTCCAATAACAGGTTATGATTTTCAAAAGTATTCTCCAATCTATCACGAGGTTTATTTCCGTGGCACTTTTGATTATGGCAACGGTAAAACAGAGACGCTCCCCGAAAGGGTGGAACGATTTCTGGCAGAGCAGCCGGAGGCTTTTGAGCGAGAATATGTCCAAATGGGCAAAGCATGGCTGGACTGGCATATTGGAGATATAGAAGGAGCGAGGACCCAACTGGAAAATCTGGTGAAAGAGCTTCCAAAAGGAAATCTCGCGCGAGGTACTGCGGCCAACCTTTTGCAGAAGATGGACGACAAAGAAGCTCCGCCTAAGAGCCTGGTATTTGTACCGGATGAAGTGGAAATGGATTAGTCAGCTTCTCCAATTTCAACAAATTTTCTATATTGACGTGAGAGGTATGATAAATTACACTTTCCGGAGATTTACATGTTGTGTAAATGGAGTAGAATCCCCACTCTACGTCTGAAATTGAAAGATTTTAAAGTTCAAAATGGTTATTACAAAGGAAATAAAAGTTCGAACAAAAGGTAATTGTGACGTAGTAAATATGACCGAGCAGGTTATTAAGGCTCTGGGTGATACCGATATAAAGGATGGCGCGGTTGTTCTTTTTAATGTTGGTTCGACAGCCGGTATTACTACGACAGAATACGAGCCGGGACTTGTAAATTACGATATTGCTGCCGCTTTCGAGAAAATTGCTCCTGAAAACGCCAGATATGAGCATGAAGAGACCTGGCATGACGATAACGGCCATGCTCATATAAGAGCAACGCTTCTTGGGCCTTCTTTGAGCGTGCCTCTTGTAGGCGGAAGGCTGACGCTGGGAACGTGGCAGCAGATAATCCTGGTCGATTTCGATACAAGAGCCAGAACCAGGACTGTTATTTGCCAGATTATGGGACAATAGAGTTATAATTGCTTGAAGTGAAAAGTGACTAAAGTGAGCTGAAGTGAAAAATTCAGTTATCATTAACATAATTACCGAAGGTGTTCAAATTCAACTTTAGACACTTTTAACTTTAGGCAATTTAGGCACTTTTTGTGTTTTGTATCTTGACGTAAGGTCTTTAATTGATTACACTTACAATTATGAGAAAAATAGTTTTTACGTTTATATTCCTGTGCTTCTGCTTCTTCTACGCGGGCTGCAATACACCTGGCGCTAACGCCAATGCGGCACAGATGGATTCCGATGCAACGATCGGATCAATGGTTCAAGTTATTTCACCAAAATCAGTTCCTCTCGAAGGTGTCGGATTAGTTGGCGGCCTTAACGGGAAGGGTTCTTCGGAATGTCCGCCTCAAATTCGAAGTTATCTTGTGCAATACATCCGTTCTGAGTTGCCTGAGGACAGCGGTATGAGCGCCGATGGTCTTATCGACAGTCTCAATACTGCGGTTGTGGTACTTGAGGGAATATTGCCTGTAGAGGATTCGAGCAGGCTGTATTTTGATATTAAAGTCAGTGCCTTACGCGGAACACAAACACTTTCGCTTGAAAACGGCACGCTGTATGCGAGTGAGCTTAAACAAGTTGGCACTTTCGGTATAAATACGGAGGTCCTTGCCGACGCAAGGGGACCGGTCTATATCGACAAGATTTCGGCGGCAGCGCCGGATGAAAGAACAGGCTATATCCTGGCGGGCGGCAAGATTATCGCAAAATATGTTATCGGTCTTATCCTTGAGAAGCCGGATTTCGAGCTGACGAATAACATCCGGAACAGGTTGAATATGCGTTTTAACAATTGTGCCAGAGCCCCCAGAGCGGGAATGATAGAAGTCGCATTACCGGAAAAATATAAAAACCAGAGAGGAAAATTCATCGAGCTTATAAAAGCGATGTACGCTTACGATGTGCCTCAAAACGAACAGGAGCGAATTAACAGGCATATCAGACAACTGGCTGAGAATCCGCAAAGTGACGCTGGTGAGATTGCTCTCGAAGCGATTGGCAATCAGTGCCTGAATCAGCTTTCTGCTTTGTTGAAATCGCCTGATGAGCATGTCAGGCTCAGGGCGGCCAGGTGCATGTTGAATTTGAGAAGCGACGCGGGAATAAGTGTTTTGAGAGACATTGCAATGAACAAGCTCTCACCTTATCGCATCGAAGCTCTGAACGCGATTGTCGAATCAGGCGATAGTAGAGATGCGTCGTCGCTTTGCATTGCTTTGCTGAAAGATGAGAATTTCAATCTCAGGCTGGCCGCTTATGAAAGCCTGCGAAAACTGAATGATATTTCAGTTGTTGGAAGGCCTATTGCATCCGACTTTTTTCTTGAGAAAATAACGCAAACTGACAAGAAGGACATTTATGTTTCACGGAGCGAAGAGCCTGTGATTGTTTTGTTCGGGACGCCTTTGAACTGCAATAAAGGATTTACTATTCAGTCTGCTGACGGCCAGATATCAATAAACGCGCCTGCAGACCAGGATTACGTGACTGTAATTCGAAAATATCCCAACAGAAGAGGTTTGACGGGACAAATCAGATGTACTTACGACGTTGGCGATATTATTCAGGCGCTTTGCGAAGACCCGCCTGAAAGAGAGCAGAATATTCGAGGGGGTTTGGG
>JARRRJ010000328.1:619-4300 GCA_037380865.1 Sedimentisphaerales bacterium | reverse complement strand
GCAATTGCAGCCGTCCTGATACACCCGGCTCTCTCAGGCGCACTCTACGCGCTGGTAGCATTCCTATGGCTAATACCCGACCGCAGAATCGAAAGAACAATCTCAAAAGTGAACCATTAGTCCGTCTTCTCAGAATTTCAGAATACAGAGCAATTGCTCCGAATCCACGTAACTGTCGGTTCATGTAAACGTTATCACTGGCCGGACTGGAGCCATTCTTCGAGCTGCTGCTGGATCAATTGGATTCCCTGCTGCCTGTCCTCCGATGGTAAGTTGCGCCATTGCTGAATGACTTCTTCCCACTGGGCCCGTTCGTCCTGAACCTGCTCGGGAGACATGCTTTGCCATCTCTGCATTAGTGAAATCATCGATGTCATCGAGCTCTGCATCAATTGCATCCTCTCTTCGGCAGTTAGCGTGCTTGCCCATGACATCCACTGAATAGCATCTTCCATTCGCTGACTGTCCGATTGCCATCCCTGCCAGTTATTCCAGCCGTAAGCCTGCTGGTCATATTGCTCTTCCGGCTCAACCTGTACCTGTATCGGAAGCTCCGGCACCGGCTCCACATAGACTTCTTCGACAGGTGCTTGTTCTTCGACTATTTGGACCTGTGGCTCTTGCGACACTTCTGGTGTTTCGCTCACCTCTTTCGATTCAGCATGTTCACCAGCCTGTTCGACAGGCTCTTGCATTGTCGAATGAAACCTGATCTCCCTTATAACTAAACTGATTCCGAATATCACCAGAAGCGCAAGCACTGAGCCTGCCAGTGTCTTTACCGGTATTTGCTGCTGCGTTTTGTTTGAGCTGCCTGCTGCGGCTTTGTCGGATTTTCTCGTTTGTTTTAGATTTGCCATTGTTATATCCTCTCTAAGTTTCTTTCCCTTTTATTCGCATAAGTCTTAGACTTATGTTTCTTTGTTGCGATACGATCCTTCGATAAAGGAGAATTCTTACTCAGACAGCCTCGTTTCAGACTTTAAATTTTTGCAGTAGAGTTCTTTTGCTCCGGCTTCTCGACAAATCTGCGATCTAATTCATTTCTTCCGGAATCTCCACTGCTTGGCGTTCCAGGGACTAAGTACAGGGTGATTCAGAAATTTGCCTTATTCTGAAATTCTTTAAAGGCATTCTGGACGTTCTTGAGCTGTTGTTCCAGTTCAACCGCTCTCTTTTTTTCCGTCTCCAACTGAGTTGCGAGTTGTTTCACTTCTTCCTGTGATTTTTTCAGAATGTTGGCTGCCATGTCCTGGTTCGCCTTGAGGTCCGCCGCTACCTGCCTGAGGTTTTGATTTTCTGCATTAAGACGTGCTACCTGCTTTTGTTCGGCATCGCGGGAAGTGTTAAGCTGTTTCACCTGGAGTCCCAATTCATCGCGGGCCGCATTGAGTCCTGCAATCTGACCTTGAAGGTCTTTTTGCATTGCCGTAAGCTTGTCATTCAGCTGCTTTAACTTCTCGTTGGCTCCGGCAAGTGAATTTACCTGCTCTTGCAGGCTGTCTCTTTCCTTCACAGTTTTCGCCAGCTCGGCATTGAGACTGTCAATTTTGTTCTGCTGGCAGCCACTGCTGAATAACATCAGTGACAATACGACCAGAACGACAGGCAATCTAATAATGACTTTACTATCCTTCATTTCAAACTCCCCTTTCTTCTAATAAAGACTTTACTCGACGGTTAGCTTTCGTCATACCGACTCCATCCATAAAACAATCCTGATATACTCTGTATAAAAATATACACTTAGTTTTGACTAATTGTCAAAATAAAATCCAACTTGTTTTATTGAACACGCAGCGTCCTATTCTCCGTTTACGTAACCTCATTTTTCGCAGATTAAACCATCTCTGACTTTGAAAATATCTACGTACATTCAATATCCGACAAATGGAATTATAAAGAATTACTTCGTCAGAAATCAATAAGTAAAATGCCCGTTTTTCCTTCCATCCCACGTGAGATACGCGTATCCGTTTTGCATAAGAAGCATAGCCTGCTGTTAAGCAATTGGATGTCGCTGAATAAGGAAGATGCCTATCGCCGTAGTCGTGTGAAATTTGTATTATGCAGCAGAGTTCGGTTCGCTGGAACCGACGGAAGACCTTCAGTTTTATTTTTGCAGGGAGGCTATAATGAAAAAGCTAACGCACCGGATGTTGCCGAAGGCACGGACGTTCAATGTTACTGTACTGCTTATTGTCCTGACTTGCCTGTTTCTTCCTTCGAGGACTTTTGCAGCGAAAAAACTGTCAGATCCTTCGCCGCAGACCTATACTGTCATGGTCGGGCTTGAGCAGTCCAGCCTGGGAATTGGAATAAACTCATACTTCCCGCGGACAATCACAATTCATACGGGCGATACAGTCCATTGGATGATAAACTCAAACGAGATTCACACTGTCACGATTCTGGGTGGTATATTTCCCCCTGACCTCCTTTCGCCGAGCGCTGATCTGGGAGCCGATCCCGCAATAAGCCCGCTGGTGTTCACCCCGTTCGTCGTCGAACAAAGCCCGTTGTCAGGAAGCGAATTCGGCGGCGGTCTTGGCGCTCATGCCAATTCCGGTATCATGGGACGCGAGCCGGGACAGGTAGAAGAATATGACCTCACCTTCACTACCGAAGGGACCTTCGGCTATTATTGCATCGTTCATGGATTTGCAATGTCCGGCGAGGTGATTGTGGTGAGCAGTGACGAAGCCATTCCTTCCCCTAAACAGGCCGCGGCAGAAGGCAAAAAGGAAATAGCCGAGGCATTGTCACTTGTTCCGGGAGTCGTAATGAATTCTTCAGAACAGGTTGTTCCGCCTGAAATGAATAATGACGGCACTCTGACCCATACTGTTATGGTGGGTTACAGTGAGATTGTTACAGCAAGCTATGGCGATTTGGAAATCGACCTTATGCAGTTCTTTCCGAAAAGACTAACTGTCCGATCGGGGGACATAGTGGATTTCGTGATGTCAGAATACAATACAGCTCCGCATACCGCAACGTTTCTGAACGGAGCCGAAGAACCTCCCCTGGCAGTTTTCGAAAACGGATTCCTGTATCTCAATAGTGAAGTGATATTCCCGTCGGGAGGTGATGTTCTGACTCGAAACGGCATCTTCAGTTCAGGACTTATGCTACCCATACCCGGAACAACCTACTCGCTTGAGATCGGGAATATGAAACCCGGATTGCTGCGATTTTTATGTCTTCTTCATGACGGCAGCGGTATGAAGGGAGAATTAATGGTCTTACCGTAAAGGAATCGTTAAAGTTTTCAGCTTTTGGAAATTTTGACTGATTCAGTGTAAGATTCTGATATTTATGAACTTAGGAATTGACAGAAAATTAAGTTATCATGCATCGGATTTTGATTTTAGAATAACTCGTTGAATCGCCGAATAATGAATAAAATGTTATAATTATAAGATTGAATTAATTGTTTATTTGGAGACGGTATTTTATTGACTTTTAGTTGAAGATTTAGTATAAATAAGTTGCGGGCTAACCCCCTGCGATGTACGTATAGATGGCTAATGTTTGAAAGAACCGATACCCGTACTTAAGGGAAATCAGGTCTTATTGGATCGAACATGCCTACTTGATAGGACTTTCGGACAAGAGCAACGATTGCCCACCTTGTAGTAATGGGTTCTTCTCAAACGCCTTCTTACGGCATACGCGGAG
>JARRRJ010000328.1:0-577 GCA_037380865.1 Sedimentisphaerales bacterium | reverse complement strand
TTCTTACGGCATACGCGGAGGAGGGCACCGCAGCAAACATAAAAAGGCCTGTTTTACAGGCCTTTTTTTATGGTTTCGACCTTCTCATACCATCCCCGGGACAATTCTGTATTCCGTTAACTTGTTGTGATACAAGCAGTTAGCTGAATCATTCTGACCAATCAATTCGTTTT
This sequence comes from Sedimentisphaerales bacterium, assembly GCA_037380865.1. GTDB lineage: Bacteria > Planctomycetota > Phycisphaerae > Sedimentisphaerales > Anaerobacaceae > JAFGPS01. The sequence continues at coordinate 404 of JARRRJ010000328.1, read as the reverse complement.
AAAAAATTCCGAAAATTCAGTGAACTTTTTCGCCTTCTTCTTTGCTTAAGATTCAGAAGCAACCGTTGTGTTCGAAATTGAAATAAACACAGATAATTTTCGAGAGTCTGATGAACATGGAAAATAGAAAATTCGATAACGAGCAGAAGCCTGTTCTTTCTGACAGATTCACAGAAGATATGAGAAAGCTTTACAGTGCTTCTGTTTCTGTTCCGCCTGATATTGACAATGCGATTTTGGATAAGGCATCGCAGAAATTAACGAGGCCGCGAAGACGTTTGCACAATTTACGCTGGATTGGCCCGGCTGCCGCAGCCGCGGCGATTATTATCTTTGCCTTTGTCTTCACAAATCAAAGTACACCCGCTGATATTGATAGAAACGGGAAGGTCGATATTCTCGAT
>JARRRJ010000327.1:0-3682 GCA_037380865.1 Sedimentisphaerales bacterium | reverse complement strand
GATACCTACACCGTCAGTTAGTGTGCCGCTTTGCTCTTTCAGTCGAATAGGTCTTCGCCGTACATCAGCAAAGAAAAAGTTCCGCGAGTCAGAACCTCTAAGCTCAGAATCGTATTTTAATTCGATCCCCTCAAGACCGTAACCGTCTTTACTTGCAAAACCGATAATGTGAGCCATAAGACTTCCCATCGGGTAGCTTCTTCGCCAGTCTGTTTGAACTCCGACACCATTTACTTTACGTGCGGCAACACATTGTTCGAAATCTGCATCTTCGAATATTTTTACATAGCGTAGATTTTGTCTTTCCAATATTTGTGAACAGATTATATGCGCTCCCTCATCCAGAACAGGAGCAAGCTCATTGGAGGTGTCCTTGATATTGTCGATGTCATCCAATAAGTGAGGGTCAACAAAGATATTTTGTATTCTATTGCTGGCTGCGAGCACCCTTCCTCGGACATCCAGAATCGGCCCGCGCTGAGGCTGCCATTGTTGAAATGATAATTGCCTTAGACATATTTCTGTATAATGTTCATTTTTAAAATATTGCAGGTAAAAGCATCTCGCTATAAGGCCGATAAAAGCGATGACTAAAAGGAGCAACAAAAAAATAGTAAATCGAACTCTTTTCAATTTTCAGCTATCATTATTTAATTCATTGAGGCGGCGCTGCACTGCAGCAGGATTAATAAGACTTTCCAATCGCAGCTGTTTCACGCCAAGTTCCTGTTTCAATTGATTTACCTGTGCCCGGTACTGGCACAATTCGTAAAAAATACGGTCATTTGCATTGCGAAGTGCAACTGTAAAAAGCAGAACGACGGTGAAAAAGAACGCAACAAAGAAAACACGAAATTGAGATATTATTAACATATAAAAATTCAAAGTGCTTGAAGTTCCTGATTCATGTCACAAATGCAGTAATAAAGACTATAGACACGTAGTCTATTCTTCTTACGTACTGTTATGATTCTCTACTTGGCCGGCAAGAGCAGTTTCATTCCCGGCTTCAGCTTATTTTCGTTAGTCAATATATCAGCATTCAACTTGCTTATTTCATTGAATCTTGTTCCCTCCCCCAGCTCTTTATCCGCGATCTTCCAAAGGCTGTCATCATCCTTTACTACGTACCACCTTTTGTTATCCTGAATTTTTGCAGGGAGGCTTTGTCCGCCGCCTACCGACTGGACTGTCTCGAACATTGGTCCCTTGAGGACTTGCGCAGGCTGCGTATTTTGCAGCGGCGGCTCGGGCGGCGGAATAACAATTTTCTGCCCGACAAAAACCTCGTCAAGTGATTTCAATACATCTCTGTTACGTTCAAATATTTTTTTCACATTGACCCACCTGTTGCCCTCTTCCTCGCCATAGAATCTTTTAGCTATTTTGGAAAGGTTATCGTCACCTTCCTGAACCACATAGGGCTTGGGCAGGCTCGTCTGTGTTCGAGTCTCAGGTGCGGATGTATTGCTCTTGTTATTGGAGTTATCGAGTGAAACCTCTCTTGGGTTCGAAATGTTAAATGGAAACGGCATATTAAACCGATCTTTTTCCGATGTTTGTTTTTGCAGTTCATTTTCAATGTTGTAATCCTGAGCGACGTAATCGCTGGTTTGTTCGTAGGTTACGTAATAATTTGACGGATAATAGGATTGGTCAGCATGTCCTGCCTGTGCATACGAACTATCGTCATTCCAGGGACTCTCATAGCCGTTAACGGGTCCAGTATCGCTATTTTGTTCCGAAGCAGGATACTCCGGGTACTCTTCGACAGCAGGCTCATCGATCACTCCTGCTCTTCGTTCCTTTGCTCCTATCGGATCGTCCTGAACAAAATCCTTTGCAGCCGCAAGTTCGTTGTTCTCAAGCGCATTTCGAAAACGCGGCAGACCGTTTATGACAAAGGCGATAATGAAAATGAATACTAAACCCAGTAATAGTCCGATCTTGGCATCAGAAGTCATAACTTACTCCACTTCTTTTTTGCGCATAGCGAAATTATCGCTTCTGCGCGATTCTCAATTTTGCACTTCTTGCACGCCGATTTTCTTCAATTTCCTCTCGCGAAGCCACAAGAGGCTTTTTGGTTATAATGTCGTAAATGCCATCAGCGGCGTTTTGTCGAAAATCGGTCTTGACAATTCTATCTTCCAGACTGTGATAACTTATAACTGCGATCCAGCCGTCTTTATTCAATAATACCGGGGCGGCGGCCAGCAGCTTTTCCAAATTTTCCAGCTCCTGATTTACCGCGATTCTCAAGGCCTGAAAAGTCCTTGTTGCCGGATGAATCCTGCTTCTGCTTCCTTTTTTCCCCAATGCTTTGCTAACTATGTCGGCAAGCTGGCCTGTCGTTGTTATCTTATTTTCTTTCCGGTACCTGACAATGAACCTGGCAATGCGCCGCGAGGCCCTGTCCTGCCCGTATTCAAAAATCAAATCAGCTAAACTTTTTTCATCTGTCCTATTGATTATATCGGCAGCCGTGCGACGTAATCTTTTGTCAATTCTCATGTCCAGAGGCATATTTGTTTGAAAACTCAGCCCGAATTTATCATCCGCGATTTGCGCCGAGCAGAGTCCGAGATCCGCGAGAATAAAATCAACCTTTTCGAGACCCTGCTGGCGCAGACTTTCACCTATCTGAGAAAAGTTGGAATGCACCAGGATCACCCTGCAATCGACATCCTGCAAAACAGCTTTTGCCTTTTGCAGGGCATCTTCATCAACATCCATGCCGACAATAATCCCCCCCTTGTCCAGTTTTTTTGCGAACAGTAAACTATGACCTCCGTGTCCTATGGTCGCGTCAACCATTACCGCATCCGTAGGTAAGTTTATCTGTTCGACCAATATCTCGGCAAGCACCGGAATATGCTCTGCCATCGATTTATTCACTTCCAAATGTGCGTGCGACAGCCGGTGTTGATTATTTCAATAAATGCGATTCAACGGATTATTCTATATCCAGCCGCTATACGCATGTTCCATCTTGCTTTCTTAGCTCACTGCTATCCTGTTCCTCTGGCTCTGCAGCTTCTGGACAGCGGGCGAAAATGAGACGCCCGCAAATGCATCGTCAAGCTTCTTTACTCGCTCGAGCCTTTCACTCAGAACCGCAATCGCCGCGAAGGTGTGATCGTCCACTTTCCTCTCACCTAGGAGGCTTTCCCTTACAGTCCGGCAGTGATCCGAATCCATTCCAATCATCTTTTCTCCAGTCAGAATTACGTGTCATTTTTCTGTTTTTGCAGGACGGCCTGACGTGCCTGCGACATCTGTTTTTGATACTGAGCCATATTGTCCGCGAGATACTGCTCCCAGCTCTCACTGTTCCATAGCTCGATATGGTCCCTGACGCCAATCAGTGTAACATCGTCCTTCAGACCAGCTCTCTTTCTGAGCTTCTCGTTCAGGAGCAGTCTTCCCTGGTTGTCCAGCTCTACTTTGCTCGCGAGTGCAAAGCTCATACGCTCGAATGTGACCGCTTCGTCAGGCGCATTGGATTTGGGTGCGACTTCAAGAGCGATTTGCTCGAAATACTTCTCGGGATACAAACAAAGAATGCCGTTCGAGCCAAGCACAAGATAGAAACTGCTGCCGTGTTCATCGACATCAATCTGGTTTCTCAACTTGTTGGAGATGAGAATCCTGCTCTTGTTATCCACAACATGCTGGTATT
>JARRRJ010000326.1:0-5651 GCA_037380865.1 Sedimentisphaerales bacterium | reverse complement strand
TAATCATCCATCCGAAGGCGTCCGTTGACGACTTGTATCTGTCCCTGGTTATCGGAATAATATTCCCAGCCCTGGCTTTCGGTTGGTTTTCCCGCTGAGAAGTCCTGGGTGTACGGAAGAGTGTTAACTGTGCTTGCTGTGACATGTATATTGTCGAACTTACGTCCGTCGTTTCCATTTGTATTATCATACTGCTGGAACTTGATACGGACGTTGGACAAATCATCGCTTGACGCCATGGTCTTGGCCTGCTCAATTATCGAGTCAAGAAAGAATGAACCGCCTGTAAAAGATGATGTCAGGTTTGTTACTCTGACCCAGTTGGTTCCGTCAACGCTCAATGCGATTCCATCTCCCTGGAAATGATCTACGAAGCTTGCCGGAAGGGCATCACTTTCATCCTGCAGCGAAGTCTGGTCGAGTGTAAGTATAATGTTTGCTTTTCCAGTGAGGTCCAGATGGAGGATTGCTTCGTTGAGGGAATAAATATAGTCTACGCCGTAATCGTCCATAAGCAATTGGCCGCTGACTACCTGAATTTGACCCTGATTATCGGAGAAATATTCCCAACCCTGGCTGGCACCAGGCTTGCCTGCTGAAAAATCCTGGTTGTAAGGCAAGTCCTGTACAGTTATACTCGAAACAGCCGCACCGGTTACCTGAATATTATCGAATGTGCGTCCGTCATTGCCATTTGTATTGTCGTACTGCTGGAACTTGATACGGACATCGGAGACATCATTGCTGCCGGCAGCATCCTTGGCCTGCTGAATTATCGTATCAAGATAAAATGACTGACCTGTGAAAGATGATGTCAGATTCGTTACTCTGACCCAATTGGTTCCGTTGACACTCAGCGCAATACCGTCTCCCTGGAAATGATCTGTAAAGATCGACGGAAGACCAGTGTTCTCATCCTGCAGACTCGCCTGGTCAAGCGTTAACGTCACATTTGTTTTACCTGTAAGATCCACGTGTAGAATTGCCTCATTCAGGGAATAAACATAATCGACGCCATAGTCATCCATGAGAAGCTTTCCGCCAACAACCTGTATTTGGCCCTGGCTGTCCGAGTAATATTCCCAGCCCTGGGATGAGTCAGGCTTTCCCGCCGAGAAATCCTGTGAGTAGGGTACCGCCTGTGGTGTAACAAGCACGAGCTGGGCGTCGGCAGTGAGAGAATTGCTCTGAGTATCAAGACTTACATCGACTGTATTATCGGGCTGGTCAGTACTGAGCGGGGCTATATTCTGTGTACCTGACAATCCGGTGACATCAGCGTTAAGCAGCAATCTTGGTTCAAGACGCTCAAATATCGGTGTCTCCTGTTTCCTTGCTTTTCGGTTAAGTCTTATAATATGTTTTCTTCTTAAACGTTTCATTAGTATTTTCCTCCATGGCCTGGATAGCCCTGTTTTTTAAATGGGTTGAGAGTTTCTAAACTTCTGTTAATTTTGTGAATGCGAAAAAGCACCACTCCTTCATTTATGTATTTAGACAATTTAAACATATATTCAGTTCCATATTCATTAGAAAAAAATGCGTTTTTAATCACCCTGATTGTGATAATAACTAAATAAAAGTGCCAGTCTGGGATTATTATGTAACGTTAAATAAGTTTTTATTTGCATTTTTTTCGAAAAAATTCAGTTCTTGGAGGATTTTTATGGAACTGATGTTGCCAAACGTGAAAATTGCCTCTGAAGGCTCCTTTTTGACGCGATATTTCGGATTTAATTGGATTTACTGGTTCCTGATTGAGTGATGTGTTCTAAGTATTTATAAAACAAGGACTTATTGTTTTTGCTTAGTTTCTTGCGGGCCTTGTTTCGCCATGTAATCGGGGATACTGAAGGAGTACATGAAAAACACGATCTTCAGAAGGGAACTGCCAATTATGCGACTTTAAGCTCCGCAGTCGGAGAGGAATTGTTTGACTGAGATGCAGGATATCTATAAAATCTGGCGGCGGAGGCGGAATTGGTCTGGAAATCGCCCAAGCATTGGCTGATGAGGGATGCACAGTAGCGTTAACGGATTACAATGAAGAGCTGCTGAAAAAGGCAGAAACATCTGACGGCGGCAAGGCTGGTTTTGTGTGGAAAGCCTGCGATATCACAAATCGTACTCAGGTTTCCGAGCTTTTTAAGTGGCTTGACGAGAAGGTCGGCTCCATTGACATATTGGTGAACAGCGCGGGTATCAACGTTATCAACAGGATGATGTCTAATGTAGATCCTAAGGATTGGGACCGGATTCTGGCGGTAAATACTACAGGCGTATTCAATTGTATGCACGAAGCTCTGCCTGAGATGCGAAAGAAAAAATCAGGGCTGATTATCAATATCGTCTCAATAGCCGGTAAGCACAATATCGCTCTGGCTGGTCTGCCGTATTGTGTCTCTAAATTTGCAACAAGCTCGCTTGGCAAATTTACAGGCATCGAGGAATGTGAGAACGGAATCCGAGTTACAAATATTTACCCGGGTGAAGTCAATACTCCCATAATCGACAAAAGACCCACGCCGGTTCCGCAGGAAAAGAGAGCTCAGATGCTCCAGCCTGAGGATATTGCTGAATGCGTGGTTATGGTCGCGAAGCTTCACCAGAGAGCTATCGTTACAGAGCTGGTAATTACTCCGAAACACATGATGTACCCGTAGTTTTGAACAAGAATGGTTTTCAGTGTCAGCCTATTGTTGAATATCACTTAAGAAATTTGTATGAGAGGGTAAAAAATGCGTCCGATTTTGTATATCACGTTCGTTGCGGCGTCAATTCTTGTCGCGTCGGCATGTTTTGCCGCTGAAAATAAAGCGCCATCTGTAAATAAGGAAGTCTTCGGCAAAACCAGTGACGGAAATGATGTTTACGTTTTCACACTTAAAAACAGCGAAGGCCTTACCGCGAAGGTTATGGAACTCGGCGCACATCTTATCAGCCTTGAAGTTCCTGATCGTGACGGAAAGCTCGCTCCCATAACGACAGGGTTCGATTCCCTCCGGCGATACAGAAATTTGTACGACGGCGCGACTATAGGTAGGTTCGCCAATCGTATCGCTAATGCAGCTTTTACGATAGATGGCATCCAGTATAGAGCTACGTCCAATCTTCATGGCGGAAGAAGAGCTTTCCATACTGTTCTGTGGAAAGGTACTGAATTTCAAAATGACAATGAAGCCGGAGTGAAATTGACTTATCTCAGTAAAGACAGCGAGGAAGGTTATCCCGGAAACCTCAACTGTACCGTGACTTTTGCACTGACAAATGAAAATGAGCTGAAGATTAACTATGAAGCAACAACAGACAAACCGACAATTATAAATCTTACGAATCACAGCTACTTCAATCTGGCGGGAGTCGGGAGCGGCCAGGTTATGGCTCATGAAATTTACATAAATGCAGATAAATATACTCCCTTTGATAATTCGAAAATTCCGACGGGTGAAATCAGTCCTGTGAAAGGCACGCCGCTCGACTTTACTGAGCCTAACACAATAGGTTCAAAAATCTCGGACATGGGAGAGGGAGGTTATGATAATAACTATGTGATTAATGGCTGGGATGGAAAGAAACTCGTACTTGCCGCACGCGTTTACGAACCCACCACAGGCAGAGTTATGGAAGTATTGACTACGGAACCGGGATTGCAGTTTTATACAAGCAAAGGGGAAGCTTTCTGCCTCGAAACTCAGCATTTTCCAGACTCGCCAAATCATCCTGATTTTCCGTCAACAGTCCTGCGTCCCAACGAGACGTTCAAATCAGAAACTATATATAAATTTTCGACAAAGTAAGTATATCGGCGGCTCAAATGAAAATAGTTATCGCGACTGACTCTTTCAAAGGCACGCTGAGTGCCGCTGAAGTCTGTGAAATTACTGCATCTGTAATAAAGCGGCACTTACCCTCTGCCGAACTGGTGCTCAAACCCATAGCCGATGGCGGCGAGGGGACAGCCGACGCTATGCTTAAATCTGTTTCCGGAAGCTGGGTACCAAAAACTGTCACAGGACCTTTGTTTGATATGAAAGTCGGTGCAGGTTTCGCATGGTTCGATGATTCGCAAACAGTTCTTGTGGAAATGGCCAGCGCAGCCGGACTTCAACTGCTTAATAAGGAACAGTTGAATCCGATGAAGACAACCACATACGGAGTGGGCCAGTTAATTAAAACGGCGCTTGAGTTTTCTCCGAAAGAGATTCTTTTTGCAGTCGGAGGCAGCGCGACAGTGGATGGCGGCACAGGTGCGGCTTCTGCTCTCGGCTGGCAGTTTCTCGATAAAGATAACAATCCTGTCCCAGGCAGCGGCGGGGGGCTTAATAAAATCGAGAAAATCGTTCCGCCTCAGGATACAATCAATATTCCTGTTGAAGTTCTCTGTGATGTACAGAATCCCCTCTGCGGCGAGCACGGTGCAGCAAAAATATACGGACCGCAAAAAGGCGCCACACCTGAACTGGTGGATGAGCTGGAAGCGGGACTTTGTCATCTTGGCGAATTGATTCGTGAGCAGTTGAATTGTGATGTCGTCAATGTCCCCGGTGCCGGCGCTTCAGGCGGATTGGCCGCGGGTGCATTAGCTTTTATGAACGGAAAACTCGTATCGGGAATCGATACTATAATAAAACACAGCAACATAGAAGCCGAATTAAGTGACGCCGACTGGATTATCACAGGCGAAGGCTGCTTCGACAGGCAGAGTCTATATGGGAAAGTAGTTGCCGGCATCGCTAAAATAGCCAACAAAGCAAAAGTTCGTATAGCAGTAATCGCGGGCCAGGTAAGGTTGGAACCAAAAGAGTATCATAAAATAGGCATTGTGACCGCATTGAGCTGCAAGCCTCCTAACATGGATGTTGATGAAGCTCTCGAAAAAAGCAGAGAGCTTCTAAAGTCCGCGGCAGAAAGATTTGTGGATGAAAATCTGATAAGAACAAATATATAGTATGTTCGGATCGAGAGGCTTCGTTGTCACTTGCCTCTGCGCATCTATTTTAGCAATGGAAAGTTCAGGTTATTAGAATTCAAATAGTAAGGTGATTGTTTTTTATGGCGACAGCTAAAATTGATACTTACGGATTTCTGGAAAGAGTCAGGGAACGAAAACCAGTCGTTCATCACCTCACAAACTGGGTGACAATTTACGATTGTGCCAATGTGGTGAAAGTTCTCGGCGCTTCACCGGTAATGGCACACGCTCCGGAAGAAGTCGAGGATATGACGCAAATTGCTTCTTCTCTTGTGTTAAATATCGGTACGCTTACTGTGGATTTCATTGAAGCGATGAAAATAGCGGCGAAGAGCGCAAACAAGAGAAATATTCCTGTTGTTCTTGATGTCTGCGGCGCAGGTGCAACAAAACTTAGAGACCAGAAATGTTTCGAGTTACTTGACGAAGCGAAGGTAACGATCGTCAAAGGCAATGCTTCTGAGATTGCGCGGATTGGCGGACAATCAGTAAGAACAAAAGGCGTTGACGCGGGAAGTGTAGCCGCGAATCTCGAAGATTTGGCTCTCGGAGTAGCCCGAAGCCGGAATTGCACTGTTGTCATAACAGGCAAAGAGGACATTGTTGCCGATGATACCCGATGTTACAGAGTTAAGAATGGCCACGAAATTATGACTAACATCGTGGGAACCGGCTGTAT
>JARRRJ010000325.1:0-9465 GCA_037380865.1 Sedimentisphaerales bacterium | reverse complement strand
AATCGGAGTAAGGCTGAAAACTCTCATCGCGAGGCAAAGCACCTGTAATGACAAGTAATACGCGAGGATCATACCTGACCACTTCCTGTATGGATTTGAGCAGTACATCCAGACCTTTATTCGGCCTTATGCTTCCAAAGAAAAGCAATATTTTTCTATCCGCAGGTAAGCCCAATTTGTTGCGGGCTTCTAGTGTCGAAAGTCGGTTTCGCACGGGCATGATGCCGTGCGGTATGATATCAATTTTGTCACTCTTTACTGACCAATGCTCAGTCAAATATCTTTTTCCATTCCCATAATGAACTATCAGGCGATGAGGAATGTGAAGGTTTCTCTTCATAAACGAATCTTTGTTTACGAAACGTTCAAAATGTGACATTACATCGTGGACAGTAAGAACAAGAGGTATTTTTTCTGCAAGTGGTTTAAGGAAATGCTGATCCAGCAAGGGCAAACCTGCACCTTGAACGTGCATTACGTCGAAATTCTCTGTAAGCGCGAAACGATTACGCTTAAGCACATTAATCATGCTTCGAGAAAATCTGTCCGCGGCCCAGTGCAGGCGTGTGAATCTGCCTTGTTTTTCCGTGAATTCTGAGAACAGTCTCTTAATACGATAGAGCCGTTCGCCTTCAGGCCATGCAATACTCGAGAGCACGGTGACATTGGAACCGATTTTGGACAAGCCGGTACACAAGGCATCTGTATAACTGTACATGCCGCTCTTGCCCGAATGTTCGACCATTAATATACGCATTCTATTCTTATTCAGTTGATGACAAAAAATGAATCGCTATGCGCTTACCTGCGGGACACCATATTCTGATTCGTATTCTTCGTCAAATTCCAGGCCAGCTTCTTCAGAAAGTATTTCCTGTTTTGGAAAAAGACTCATATAAATGTCACGCCAATTGGCGGTAATTGCGACATAGCAGATTAAAAGAGAAGCTCCCCGATAGTGTGAGAAGATGGGGTGAAAGACACCATCAGCGGCTAAAGCTATAGTAAGAAGAAAAAGGGTTGTGCCTAAGTATTGCAGGAAGGGAATTTCACTTCTGGCCAACGCGAAGCTTCTGAAAAGGATAGCGACAAACAAAAGGAGGACTGTGAACAATCCAATCAGGCCGCATCTGTCAAGCCATCCTAAGTACTCCGAATGATAAAACGCTACAAGCTCACTTGGGCCCATCGGTGCAGGGTGCATCGCGCCAATTCCTCTGCCTGTGAGAAGGAAATAGGGTGCGTTTTTGAAGCTCGACTGAATTGTTTCATATTCCATACCTCTCCAGCTCTTACGTAATTCATAGAACGTAGGAGTGGCGTAATATCCTTTTCCATAATCAGTTCGAAACCTTGCCAGAAAGTCGAATCCCGATACGACAGCAGCCGCAACTACAATCAAACCGACTGTCGCAAAGACGATCGTATTCTTTATTCTTGCACGCATGAAAATCAATGCGGAGACAACAAGCACAGCCATAGCTCCGTAAGTCGATCTCGTTTCACTTAAGACTATGCCGCCAAGACCGAACAGGAGCATCATTATTGAGACCAGAAACGAGCCCGTTTTGCCTGCAAATCTTCCCATCGCTAAACTAACCAGAACAAGATAAAGCATGGGAATAAGCGCTCGCGTTCCTCTTTCTCCCACAAGTCCGCCAGCTTCGACTATTCTGTCTGCTTCGTTAATTGGCGCGCTATAGATACCCACTCTAACAAGAATGTGCGCAGCAAACATCATCATAATAATAATGAAGCTGAATCTCAACAATTCTCTGACTCGTGAATAGTCTGTAAAATATCTCAACGCGAATATTCCGGCTGCGATGAAATGAACTACTCTTGAATTTGTTAAAGCCTCGCGCGGATATAACAGAAATCCTTGTATCAGCGAAAGAACACTCAGTACGGCTAAGGCTATGATGCACTTCTTTATAAGACCTGAACGAAATTGTGATTCCTGCCGCACGAAAAATGTTGCGAACAGAGTCATTACCGACAGGAAATCCGCCGGGGACCATGTTACAGGCAAACCAAGATTGCCCGCGCGGTTAATATAACCTGCAAAAATACTGTCAAATACCTCCGAAACCAGGAAGGCGTAAAACACCCATTTGGGCTTCCAGAACATGAGCGGCAGACACAAAACAGTGATAATAGCGCAAGATATTGCAATAAATATCGCCATAAACTAACTCAATTCAAAGGTCCGAAAATATTATATTCTTAAAATATTCTAAATCTTTATCGGAAAACAAAGACCGCGGTTATAGGAAGAAATTCAAGTATCACAACTATTCTGCAGAAGACTCTGCATTTTTTTCAAGAGCAATCATTTGAGCAAAATCTCTTTTGACTTGTTCATACATTTGAAAAGCCTTCTCCTTTTCTTTTTCGCTGATTTGGTCGAGATTTTTGTTAATTTTATCGAATAGTTTAAAAAGCTTTTCGTTCAAGGTTAAATTGTGCCATGAAGTCTTCCGTTTTCTTATGATATGCGATTGCAAGCAGAGGTGTTTCTGCAACTAAAGAAAAAATCTGTGAGTGTGTTTTGTGACCCAAAAACATTCTGCATTTTGAAATAGAATTAATATGCTCAACTGTACCGGGAAAATTCTCGACAATTTCACAACCATCTTTTTTGCAAGCGTGTTTTTTTATGTCTTCGATACACGTTCTGTCGGAACCCTGCATCTCCATCGGAAAAAAACGAACTCTTTCATAGCCTCCTTTTTCTATTGCGTAATCAATCAACTCGGCGAAACAGCACACATACTCTTCCCATGCTTGATAATCGTGCTTATTTCCTGTCCAGACAGAGACTCCCATTACCGCTTCTCTTTTGCTGGGAGCGACTCGCGATCTTATAACATCGTACAAACCAAATACCGACTCTCGTGTTTTTGAAATATGTTCCGCGGAAACATCCACATTTTCTATCTCCTCCTGTGAAGCTTCATCCCGAACATATGTTTGTCTGACTCCGGCCAGTATTTTTCGGATCATGGTTTTGCTCGAAGATGACTTGAACGTGAAGGGTCCAATAGACTGCGACCAGAGCAGAAGAGGTTTTCTCCAGAGTAGAGCAATCGCCATATCGAAGATCTGCGGCGTTTTTATACTTCCTGCTATAATTGTTGTAAGATGATGACCGCCTGTGCTGATAACTATGTCAGCTTTTTCGAGAGCTTCCAAATAATGTTTATTTACAATGTGTCGCAGATACGATGGGCGTTTTCCCTTGACCAAAGCATTTCTGACAAGAGGGAAACATATTAATCGCGGCAGTTTGACTTTCATAAACAGATGAAATACTTTGGTTAGAAAGCCGACGTTTCTTTTGCGTGATACGTCCCAGCCCCACGGAATTACATTAACATCAATTTCGGGAAAATCTTTTGCTTCTTCCCAATATTGAGGATTACTCGCAGAGACAGTGACACTGTCAATCCCGTTAGCCTTCATTTCTCTCAAAACAAAGTACAGAACAGCCCTGTCACCTTTATTCGTGGAGCATTGATTGATTACAAGAACATTCATACACAGGTTTAGCTCTGATAGCCTAATCTACTTTTCAACATGTTAATCGCCCACTTACTTTCAGAGCGTAAAGAAATTATGGTAAAACTTGCCAATACAATCAAACCCGACATAACGAACATAAGCATCCAATGGAAACTGTATCGGGGAGCTAAAAAATTTATGATCATAAATAAGACAGCCATTGAAACAACTGAAGCTTTCAAAGAGCCGAGCAGGCCGTCCCTTAAATATTCATATAGAGCCATGTCGCATTTGCTTGTACCATAGAAGGGAAGCCACAGACCTATATAGGCCCACAAAGCTATCGCCTGTGCAATCGCAGGCGCCATGGGAACCGGAACAGAACCACCCAGCAAAAGAATCTCCAATGTTATTGCGCCGACTACAGCCGCCAAAGCTGCAATAGTCATCTCCCTCAAGTGTCCCATTCCCGCCAGTGACGGAATCCATATTCCGAAAAAGCCTCGAGGGATAATCGAAATCAGCATAATCCATAAGACTGGAAGCATTTCAGGTAAAAACATATCTCTCAGCAAAAGACTCAGAATTTCCTTTCCATAGACGAATAGCATAATCAATATTGCACAGGTGATAACTGCGCTTATATTCGTTCCTTTTTTTATGACAGATTTTATCTTTTCCGCCTGGCTCTCTGCGAAGAGCTTTGTTACGGCAGGCAGAAAAACATTATGTGCACCAGCCAGAAGGCTGTTAATAAATCCGCTGATTCTTGATGCAATGTCGTACACAGATACATTTTCAGCAGTCCCAATCTTTCCTATCAACAAGGCCAGGGTACTATACATGAAGATCATACTTCCCGAGCGTGCGGCTGCATGGCTTGAATATCGAAACAACTCACGAATAATCTTTCGATCGACTTTCGATAACTCGATTTTTAAACCCGGTATGGATTTTCTGGTGACATGAATCACAGCGGTCAGGGATACCGAAGCTGTAATGGCAAAGGCGAGCTGTACCGCTATCATACTCCTCCAGTATCTCAGCAATATGACAATTAAGATAATCCTCAGAATATTCGCCATAACTGTAATGGAATTATATCTCGTGTGATACTGAAATCCCATCAATGTACCGTTGAAAGCAGCTTCCACTATTCTTAGAGCTATTGTTACTCCCACGAGGATACATGTGATTTGAGCTTCGAAGGCCAAGTCGCTTGTGATTGCGGCAAAAATATCCGAAACAAAGAATGAAAGAAGTACAGCTGCCGCTATTGTTAGGAGGGCCATAAAAAGTAATATTACGAAAGATGCTGATACGAGTCGATTAAGTTGTTCTTTGTCGTTGTGATAAAACGCCGCAAAACGATTTGTTGAAAGCGAGAATGCATTCTCCAAAATCATGGGATATCGCAATCCCGTCGAAAGCAAGGCCCAGACACCGTAGCTTTCCCAACCGAGACTGCGCGGAATAATCCGGATAAATATAAGTACAATCGCGGCATTAACAAACTGGCTCATCCAGTTCGAACCTGCATTTAAGATGACTTTTCTACGAATTGACATATCCGATGCTCTAAAGTGTCCTATTTTGTTAGTTTCAGCAAGGTCTCTGTCAGAATTTCTCTCGCTTCATAAACATTATCGCAATCGTCAGGATTGCCTAATACTCGCATAACCTGTTCGTTTAGAATCTTCCTTGCGTTCCTGGCTGCTTCCGAATCTGTTGCTTGTGCTCTATTTATAGCCTGCTGTAATTCATATAGATACTGGTAGTCTTCCACTCCTTCGCGCCAGGCTTCCCATCTTCGAGAAGGAATGATGTTTTCCGTTAAGCCGGTAACAGGACTTGACTTAGAACCATAAACTACACCTGAAAATCCATGCGGCCTGAGCGTGTCGTTCCATGGAACAGCACCAGGTTCAAAACCCAAACCATAATAATAGATCCAGAATCCTGCACCATCCTGGTTTCGCTGAAACGCTCGCCAGGGTAGCAGGCGATAATAGGAATAAGGCTGCTGCGCCTTCATAGGCTCAAAACATTCGTAAGTCCACATCTGAGTGTCAAAATTCTTTATTATCTTGAACCATTCGGCATGCTTTACTATGTGACTGTCCTGCAGGCACCATATATCGATCAGGTTACGAAAACGCATAAACTCATCAGGACCTTTGCCGAATGAATTAGCGTAAAGCCTGATTTTCGGATCGATAGACCTGATCAATCTTGCCAAATCGTAATATTCATCCGCGATACTTTCATCGAAAGGATATAAAGCGAACCTGTCATAACCAATCCCAAGCTCTTTCAAATGGGTCACCAAATTTTTCAGCCAGGATGCAAATACTTTTTTCCATGCATCAGTCATCCATTGCACGTCACCGAATCTTCCAGAATCTTTCTTCGCCGCACTGAAATTCATTCCAAGCAGAAACGTGCGAGCATATCGGCGCTGTCCTATTATCTTGTCTAACCTCGAATAATCCAGTTTTCCGCAAGTGTTGAGCGCAATTTTGTCAGGAAGCCTGTTTTTATAGACCCTCAAATTAACTGGGATTGTTTCTATAGGTAAATGCTCTCCATTGCTGCGAGATGCGGAGACAGCAATTCTTGCCTGATAATATCCGGCTGTTAATTGGGGATTGAAAATCGTAAGCCAAATTTGTATCAACTGACCCGGTTCGATTTCAAAAGCTTTTTCTCCCTGTAAAATCAATGCATCTGCGATGGAGCCGATTTCACTTGCCATTACATAATGGGCTCTTCTTACAGTGAAGGTTTTGCTGCTATCAATTTTCTGTCCATCCGACTTGAGCAAGGGTGAAACTGACACGCTCATTTTCATTGCGTCATCAGAGCAGTTTATTATGTTAATCGCGGCTGACTCGTATTCATTCTGCCACATCCCGACATTTATCTCTTTTGCACTTTCGTGCAAAGGCATTTCTTTTTCATATGCAATTTTCATGGGATTTGCTGGAAGGCACACAAAGTCTTTTTTGTATAAGTCTTTGTAAATCCTGGCCTTCTTTTTACCTAAAAGTTGCCGTTCAGCCCTCATAATTTCTCAAGTTCTAAAACATTGTCCTCAAGCCGCAAATAATCGTCTATTCTGCTTAGGAGTTCTTTATCATCGTCAAAAGCTTCAAGATTATTATGCAAATTAATTTTAGATGAACTACCGGGTCTTTCACCGAGCACTTCGATTTCATCAGTGAAAAACATAGGGCCTGCAGGTCTCGCTACAAGTTTAATGAATCTCCCCGTGGCGTTAATACTTTCTAAGCTCATTACACGAGGAACTCCACGACTACCATTGCTGCGAACATTTGTGAGAGTTCTGTTACTTATTAGACCTGCAAGTCTGAATTCTAAACCTGTATCACTTAGTAATACAGCGATAAACTCAGGAAATTCCACAGAAGCAAATCCGCCGCCGATGGTGTGAATGTTGACCTGCTCAACAACACAATTCTGACCGATATCAATTAAGACTTCAACTGCAGACTCCGGTTTGCGCCACCCTACAGTGCTTTTTTCCGTCCATTTGCTTCCCGAACTCTTTCCGTCTGTCAGCTGAATCCTGTCGGAATCGTCGGAACACAAAGGGTAATTAGGCTTCTGAGAAAAAGAATAGCTCTTGTCCAGCGCGAGATTCTCCAGAGCATTAACAGAAAAGCACAAAAAAATAGAAGAAAAGAAAATGGATAAGAGCTTTGACATTGAAGTACTTATCTATGCCGGTTTTTGTTTACGATACCAGTCTATCGTTGCTTTTAGTCCTTCATCAAATGAAGTTTTTGCTTCGAAGCCGAAATATTTCCTGGCTTTAGAAACATCAAGTCTGCGCCTGGGCTGACCATCGGGTTTTGATGTATCCCAGCGAATTTCGCCTTTAAAACCTGTCAGCTCAGCTATTTTTTGCACAAGTTCTTTGATCGAAATTTCAAAGCCTGCGCCTATATTGACAGGGTCGGATTTGTTATAATGTTCCGTCGCTAATAAAATTCCTTCCGCTGCGTCCCTTACGTAAATGAATTCGCGTGACGCATTGCCTGTGCCCCAGCACTCGATATAGCCTTTTTTATCATCAATTGCATCAATACATTTTTTTATCAGCGCAGGTATCACATGACTGCTTTCCGGATCGAAATTATCCCCGGGGCCATAAAGATTTACAGGTAAAAGAAATATCGAATTAAAGCCATACTCAGCGCGATAGGCCTGGGACTGAACCAAAAGCATCTTCTTTGCCAGGCCGTAAGGAGCGTTTGTCTCTTCGGGATATCCATTCCAAATGTTTTCTTCCTTAAAAGGAACGGGGGTAAATTTCGGGTATGCACAGACTGTGCCGATTGCCACAAATTTCTCAATGTTCCTGAGTCTTGCCTGGTCGATAAGCTGGATACCCATCATCAGGTTTTTGTAAAAGAACTCTCCCGGATGGGTGCGATTTGCTCCTATTCCCCCGACGATTGCGGCTAAATGAATTACAATGTCAGGCTTCATATCCTCGTACATCCGATTTATGTCTTCGATCTTAACAAGGTCATAATCCTCAATTTTAGGAACGAGGATATTTTGGCAGTTTCGTTTCTTAAGTTTGGCTGTGATGAAACCTCCAAGAAAACCCGCGCCGCCTGTCACTACAACCCGCTTCTTTTCATAAAAACTCATAGCTCTTTATTTGTCCTTCATTTACGATTGTTTTCATAATCTGCTATTACTTTTTCGCCTTCAGCTATTTTCATATCCGCATCGGTCATCATTTTAATAAGCTGCTGAAATGTCACCTTGGGTTCCCAGTTAAGAATTCTCTTTGCCTTGGAATAGTCTCCGAGCAGAAGGTCGACTTCCGTCGGCCTGAAATATCTTTCGTCTATTTTTACATATTTCTGCCAATCCAGGTCGAGATATTGGAAGACTCCTTCGACGAATTCTTTTACGGAATGCGTTTCTCTTGTAGAGATGACATAATCATCCGGTTTCTCCTGCTGGAGCATTAGCCACATTGCTTCGACATAATCACCTGCAAATCCCCAGTCTCTTCTTGCGTCGAGATTGCCAAGGTAGAGTTTTTCCTGCAAGCCCAGCTTGATTCTCGTAGCGGCACGAGTAATTTTCCTGGTAACAAACGTCTCACCTCGCCTCGGTGACTCATGATTAAACAGAATCCCATTGCATGCGAATAAATCGTAAGCTTCACGATAGTTCACAGTTTGCCAGAAACTATAGGCTTTTGCGCAAGCATACGGGCTTCTGGGATAGAATGGTGTTTTTTCATTTTGCGGTGTCTCTACGACTTTTCCGTACATTTCGCTGCTCGATGCCTGATAAAACCTGACTTTCTTGCCGCAGGAGCGTATCGCTTCGAGAAGTCTCAGCGTTCCGAGCGCGTCTGTGTTGACAGTATATATCGGCGTATCGAAACTCACACGTACGTGACTTTGGGCTCCCAGGTTATAAATCTCGTCCGGTTTTATCTCGTTCATAATTGTCGAGAGGTTGCCACCATCGGTGAGATCTCCGTAGATCAATCTGAGTTTAGGCTGCTCGTGCGGGTCTTTATATAAATGGTCGATTCTGCCGGTATGAAACGATGAACTTCGCCGCATTATCCCCCAAATATCATACCCTTTCTTTAAGAGGAATTCGACAAGGTATGAGCCATCCTGTCCCGTTATTCCCGTTATTAGAGCCTTTTTCATGATGCACCTTTTTTTATTCTCTCGTATTGTATAATTTCGCTGAGTATTTCCTCGAGGCTTGTTTTCGGATGCCAGCCAATAACTTCCTTTATCCTTTCGAGTGAAGGCTTGCGTCTCATCATGTCCTCGATTGGTCTGCCGTAAGCTTGTTCATAGGTAACGAACTCCTTTGCGCTTTTGCTGCCTGTCATTTCAATAACTTTGTCAGCAAGCGCTTCGATAGCAACTTCCTGATTAGAACCAATAT
>JARRRJ010000324.1:0-7733 GCA_037380865.1 Sedimentisphaerales bacterium | reverse complement strand
CGGCGTTTTCTTTGTTTTCGAACATAGCGCTGCCGCGATGCCTGCCGCATGTCCTGTTGCAAAACAGTTCCCCATGCTCTTGCCTGCTGAAGCGGCCTCATGCGTCGTCGAGATACATCGTCCAGCCGCAAGGAGGTTGTCTATTTTTTCGGGCACGATGGACCTGTAAGGAACCTGATGTATTTTCATCTGGCTGACCTTGACATAGCCGATATCCAGGTAGCCGCTTCGCCATGCGATAACGTCGTCGAACTTGCTTCCGTTTATCGCGTCTTCTTCTGTCAGAATATACGCGCCTTTTATCCTCCTTGATTCTCGCACGCCGATTTGGGTGCCGGCGCCTGCGATTTCGCAATTCTTCAAATCTCCGCTGCCAAATTCTCTCATTGCCTGAGTCATTTGGATTACCTGGTGACGGCTCATGCATTCAGCTTTGGAAAACTGGTGTGGGTCTGTCACGTCGAAATTGCCCATGTCCCTTGTTCCTGAATGATTGATGTAGAAATGGTGACAATTCGAGACTTTCAGCAGGTTCCAATTGCCCCAGCTATCCGGGATTAAGGGATATTTCGATTTAGCTTTTTCCAAAAGCCCTGCCATGTTTCTGTTCGAATAATTCTGAACATTTGAAACGTTAAATACCAGGGTCTGCGGCGAAAGATTGCCTGTCTCTATAAGCGTAGGCGCTCCGGAGAAGTATGCGATATCCGCGTCGCCTGTACAGTCCACTACGACATCAGCTTTTATCTCGGATAGTCCCGATTTCGTCGCAAAGACAACACCGGTGACTTTGTTTCCCTCGGTAATTGCATCAACTGCGCGAGCATGAACAAGGTATTTGCAGCCTGTTTCATCGAACGCATCCAGAATGGCTGCTTTTAAATACTCTACATTAACAAAGAACTGGTGGGTGGACGTTCTGACTGCCTGCTCTCCATAGTTCTGAAGTTTTTGCAGCAGCAATTCGTGTACAAAGCCTCGCTGTTTCCCATCGGGTCTCATCTGGTTCATGACCATCCCGACGCACCATGAAGCGACGCCGCCGAAAAAACCATAGTTCTCAATTACTAAAGTATCCGCTCCGGCCTTTGCCGCACCGATAGCCGCTCCGATACCCGCCGGACCGCCGCCGACAACAAGAACCTGTGTCTGAATTGTATAAGCTCTCTTTTTTGTGATAACTTCAGGTGCAGCTTGTCCCTCTTTAACCAAAGCTTTCGCTCCAAACAACGATAAGACAGCCCCGGTGATAAAATTTCTTCGTTTCATTTTCTTTCTTCCCAAATTAATCCAAATATTCCATTCTTCCCATTACGAATATCTATCTAAAAATTGTGTTACCAATCTCTTAGCTTATTTTCCAATGCTTTGTCTAAATCTACTGAGTCTTTGTCTCGTTCCAATTCAATTGGTAATGAATAACCATCTCCTTTATATATGACTGTAATCTTCTTATCATTTACGGATTTCCATGAAAGTTTAGCAAAGTCCAAACTATTGCAGGGTAAATTTGAGTCAGAACAATATTCTTTAAAGATGTCTATCGATTCAGGGAAATGTCCCTTTATTTCATAGTATTGAGTCAAACCACCAACCAATCCGGTGATATCCTCTATCGGTAATGGCTGCAATTGTTCCGGCTCTTTATGCTCTGCATGACAACATCCAAGAAAAATTTCTGATTTTAATCAGGTCTTTGAAAATTTGCCATGAGCTTCGAGAAGGTGACAGTCTCGTATCGGGGTCGCAAGTCCAGTTTATTGGAAATTCTTTGATTCGGTAACCTTCCTTTAGAGCCAGCATAATAATTTCGATATCGAAAACAAAACCATCGATCCGGCATTCGCTGTACAAATGCCTTGCGATGTCGCCCTTGTAAATTTTGAAGCCGCATTGAGTGTCGGCTAATTCTTCCGGAATTTTCAAATCGTGGACTATGAACCAGTGAAATATATTCGAGCAGAATCGCCTGTGAAAACTTTGATGTTTGCCGATATTGCTGCCTGAAGTTTTTCTGGAGCCGTGCGCGATATCGCATTGGCCTCTCTTAATAAGGTCGAGTCCCGCAAGAGTATCTTTGTAAGGAACGCACGAGCCGCTGTCTGCGAACATAACATAATCGCCGCTGGTTTTTTCGATGCCTTTGCGCACCGCGAAGCCTTTGCCGCGATGCGGCTCATATCGTATTACGTGAAGTTCTACATCGCCTGGAATATCGGCGTTTTTTGCAGTTTCCGAAGTATTGTCTTTGCTGCCGTCATCGACAATAATAATCTCACCTGAAATATTATGAGAAGTCAGGAAGCCTGCCGCTTGCTCGATGTCGCGTGCTATTTTTTTGCTTTCTTCGAAAGCCGGTATTACTATCGATAAATCCATGTGCGAATTATATCTGAAAACAGGGTCTTTTGCCAGAAACTATATATTTTATGACTGTAAAACGTCCCTATCATTTGCAGCTTTAAGAATCCGGTTTGTGGTTACGAATTTGGTTTTCGATAAAAGCCCGAACGAATGTTTCTTGAACGTTGATGACATATCTCTTTCGTTCTTAAGAGCTGCCTTCGCATTTTCGTATATCTTATGTTTCAGCGGGCATGATAAATCCGCATCGCTGACAATTTTCAGAAAGCGTTGTTTATGCTTATCCGTGAAATCTTTTCCTTTTTTCAGCACGAAGTAGACTTCGTACAATGCAACAAGATAAATCACAGCCAGCTCAATTGCGATGCGGTAATACTTTATATAATCCACGTTCCTGATGTATTCCTGAAACATTTTTGAATTTTCTTTGTTTTTCTTATATTGCCTGTCGGCTTTTTTGTAAGGCCATAACTGTCCGCTTATCCGCAATATGTTCAGGAGGTTATCGACCGCGTCTTCGATATCCTGTTCGGAAGGGCATGAGGTGTAGGTTTCCACGAATCCTCGCTGGAGGAAATATCGGAACCATTCTTCGGTATTCTTAAGAGTTGCTCCGGTGATACAATCCGCCCATTTTCGAAAATCCTGCTTGAAGAAATCGTATTTCGGGCCGCTCTTTTGCTCAATGCGATATACTTCCGTGTATAAAAAATAATCCTGGAAGACTTCACACTCGCGATGCTTTTTTCGATTCTCGCCGCTTCGGTAGTAGGGACCTGCAATTCTATTGACGAGAGGATGAATAATCTGGTCTGCCGCGATGTGTGTCAGATGTCCGGCTACGTAAGCGATTTTCCTGCAGTCGTCTTCGAACAACTGAACTTTCCCGTTATCTGTTATTACGTCACTGAAAATGACTTTGACAAGCTTCAACGGAAACTCGTTTGGTTTATACGAATGCAGGTGATATGCCCATGGAGTAACTCCTTTTGCCTGAACAAAACCTTCTGTGAGCACGTCTTTGACGGAGGTTATCAGCTTCGAGTAATAATACATGTCCGGCCCGATGCTTCCAAGATTGAAGTATGCTTTGTAATTCTTCTTGCCGGAAGTATCATCTAGAAGGTCGGCAAATTCACTGTATTCTTTTATGCCTTTTTCTCTTAGTTTGTCGAGTGCCTTATGAGCGATGAGCATGTGAGTTATGTTCGCGGGCATAGAATTTTCCTTTCTCTTTACAGGAGCCTGTTTTGTGAAAATCCTTTTTGTTGATAAAATCATATTTTATGCGTAAAATCAACACAAATGTTAATTTCGCGCTCGTAGCTCAGTAGGATAGAGCACCGGTTTCCTAAACCGGGGGTCGTGAGTTCGAATCTCGCCGGGCGTATTTGCGATGATTCTTGTAAGTCACATGATTTGCAAACACTTATGTTTTCAATATCTTATTTTTCCAAAAAGCCCAAAGTGCTGGAATTTCATGATATTTGACCAAGTTTTTAGTTAAATTCGCAGTTAAATCCTTTTGCTCGTTTTCTGATTGATTTCCAGGCATATCGTCTGTGCCAGTTTTGATTTGCTCTTGCTGTTTAATATTAAACCTTGGCAGAGCCTCAATTGCTTTGGCTTGAAGACCTCTAAATGTGTGAGTGTATCGACTCATTGTTAAGTTTATGTCTGAATGTCTCATTAGGTCTTCTGCTGTTCTGGGTTGAACGTCACTCGCTGCCAATAAATTGCTAAAATCATAACTCGAGCTATGAAAATCCGCAAATTCACTTTATGTTTCATACTCAATCCCAGCAAGTTTCAAGTCGTGTTTAATCATATCAGCTCCACTGTGCTTCCACATCTTTGAAAAGACTCTTGCGTGGAGCAGAGCAGGATTAAGCTTGAAACATTTCTCAAGGTCTTTTGCAGGTACTCATTATAGCGGCAGAACAGCACATTTTCGGTTTTTGGCATTTTGAGCTTGTAATGTGATGGAAGGCTCATTACCGAAGATAATATCCTTTCGCTCTAATTTCCGGATTTCCTTGTATCGAAGACCTGCATTTATCGCTACACAATAGACTAGTGAATGTTCTTAACCTGTCAATCCATGAACTAAATCTGCGTCAATAGCAGCTTTTGTAATTAATTTTCGGATTTCGAGTTTTGTTATCGAGTTACTTATGAGAGGAACTGATATAACTGTACGATAATCTATGGAAGCAAAACTAAGCTTCAATTTTAGCCTGAATCATGATTTTTAAGAAAAAAAGTAAAAAATTTTCAAAATTCTCATTAATGAGAACTTCTGTGCAAAAATGATATTTATCTTATTTGGTTAATGTTAAAGCAGTTAATATAGTTTTAATTTTAACCGTAAAATTCATGAAGATAAAAAACAATTCTAATTCCATTATAGAGTCCCTGTCTAAATAAATTCTCTCATTTTTGATATCGCAAAAAATTCTCATATATGAGAAAATTGCTTGTTTTTGTATATTTGAAGTAGGTTAAAAGTGTGTGTTAGAGTTGCAATTAATGGTTCAATATAATAGAATAGAATATCAACTAAATGGGTTTTTAAGTTTAATAAAGGGCATTTTTTAGAGTAAGGGCCTTTGTAAAAAGTTGCATAGTGCTATTGGATTGAGAATGTCAGAGAAGGATATCTGGGAAGTTTTTGTCTGTTATTCAATATTGTGGATTATTGGCTTTAATATGTACACGGGCTAATTAGCAGTGTTGTATGGTTTACGTGCTATCCCCTAATAGTCTTGAATCGTAATCTTTAAGCTTATATGAAATTTTTTGAGATACGAATTACTTTTGAAAGAAGTCATAGGAGTAAAAAAATTGAGATTTAGAGGAGGTCATAAAATATTGCTTAAAGGGAAACCTGATAGTGCTATAAAAGTAATGCCTGAGCCGAAAACTCTATACCTTCCAATGCATAGTGAGCGTTTTACGTTCGGATGTGCTCTCAGTGGATCCTGATAGTTATGGAGTCCCTCTATTAGCACCAAGGAGCGGAACTGTCAGATTGAAATCCAAAGATAATCATATAGTTCTCGAAGATATTGCACTGCTTAAGCCAACTATTAATCTTGAAAAAGATAAGTTATTGCACATTAAACAAAAGATGGGTCAAGCAGGTATTAAACGTTTTATACTCTTGTCTCTTGGAGCATGGCAATTTTTCTATGACGCTTTTACAGGTGATCTACCTGATCCTCTTGGGACGCCTCAGGCAATCATTATTTCGACTTTAAGTTTAGAGCCTTTTAATGTTCGAGGTGATGTGCTTCTCAAAAATGGGCTTTTGAATTTTACAAGAGGCTTGGAACAGCTGCAATCTCTAATGGAATATCAGCCCATTTATCTTATAATGCCCGAAATAAAATCAGACTTAGCTAATTTAATTCGAAAACACTTACGCGGTTATGCTTCGGTCAAAATGCTTGAAGTACCTCTTGTTTATCCTTACGATAACTTCAAAATTATAGCGAGAAAGTTAGGTCTGAGAAGCAATGAAGGTCCTGTCTGGGCTGTTCGTACAGAAGGAGTTTTGGCTATTGACTGGGCTTTGACACTTAAGAGACCATGTATAAATCGGATAATTTCTATAGGTGGCATTGGAGTCAATTCGCCAACACATCTTAATGTTGTTACTGGTTATCCCATCAAAAATATAAAAGAACGATATATCTTTGACCCGTCTGCGCGAATTATTAACGGAGGTATCTTAACTGGTAGAGCACTAACAAATACAGATGAGGGAATTGAGACAGAATGCAGAGGATTGACTGTGCTTCCCGAATTAGAGGATAGGGAATTCCTCGGATTTGTCAGACCAGGCTGGGCCCGCTCCAGTTATGCGAAATGTTTTTTGAGCTCGCTGAGAAAACCTTTCATAGAAAATTATACAACTGCGGTAAGAGGAGAATTACGTCCCTGTATTTCATGTAACTATTGTGAGGAGGTATGTCCGGCGGGAATAATGCCTCACTTGATACACAAGTATCTTTATGCAGATTTAATCGAAGAGGTAGAAAAAGCACGCGTAAATTTATGCGTAGAATGTGGATTATGTTCTTATGTATGTCCATCAAAGATAGAACTTACAAAACAATTTTTTGAGGCGAAAGATATTATCGAAAAAGAAAAAGAGGAAATTCGCCGGGAAGAAGAGGAACGTAAGCGTTTAGCTCGGGAGATAGTCGAGTGAAAATATTATTTCGGATATTCGAATCCGTTCGTCCAAAATTTGAGCAAGGAAGTAAGCTTCATGCTTTTAAACCAGTCTATGAAGCGTTGGAGAATTTTTTCTTCGCTACTTCAGCAGTGACAAAAGGCATTCCTCACATCCGAGACCCTATTGATGTCAAAAGATTTATGACAATGGTAATTGTAGCACTGGTACCTTGCCTATTTGCATCCCTTTATTTCTTTGGTTGGCGGCTCGTACCACTGATTATCGTTTCATACGCAGCCGGAGGAGCGGTCGAAGTGTTCTTTGCGGTTGTTCGTAAAGAAGAAATTAATGAAGGATTTTTGGTCACGGGAATGTTGTTTCCGCTCATTTTGCCTCCCGCTTTGCCACTATGGATGGTCGCTATTGGAGTAATATTTGGTGTCTTTGTCGGGAAAGAATTATTCGGCGGAACCGGACGAAATATATTTAATCCCGCCATTGTAGGACGCTGCTTTTTAGCGTTGGCGTATCCTGCAGCGATGTCCGGCAACTGGATCAAACCTGGTTACTCATTAACCGGTCGTTTATTTCAATATGTAAATGCATCAGATGTTGACTCAATAAGCTCTGCAACTCCGCTTGTAATGGCTAAGCAGGGAGAACTTCACGCAATTTCACACATGGTACTCGGTAGCACATCCGGCAGTTTGGGAGAAACATCGGGACTTGCAATAATTGTTGGGGGAGTGTTTTTGCTTTTAACAAGGGTTGCCAACTGGCGTACTGTTGTCAGCATTCTTGGCTCTGCTTCGATTTTAGCCGGAATATTTCATCATATACAACCTGAAAAATTCGCACCTGTTTTCTGGCATTTATTCGCGGGAGGATTGCTTTTCGGCGCATTTTTTATGGCTACAGACCCGGTGACAAGTCCTGTAACTAATACCGGTAAATGGCTTTATGGGGCAACTATAGGTATCGTGACGTTATTGATACGTAATTTTACCGGTTATGTGGAGGGTGTAATGTTCGCTATCCTGCTTGGCAATATCGTTGCTCCAATTCTTGATATAATTGTATTTAAGGTACGTCTGCGAGGTCTTAGGAATGAAGGGTAACTTTTACACTCTTGGTTATGCGGGGATATTAGGCTCAATTTGTGCACTGCTCTTAACTGCTGCAGCGA
>JARRRJ010000323.1:0-5009 GCA_037380865.1 Sedimentisphaerales bacterium | reverse complement strand
GGGCCATGAATATATTCAAGAATGAGGTAAATGGCTCCTTCGGTTTCTTCAAGTTCCTCGTGGATTGTAGCAATGTTAGGGTGATTCATAGATGCCAGAAGCTGCGCCTCTCGCTCCAGACGCGAACGAATTTTCCGGTCGGCCATGACTTCAGGTGGAAGACTCTTAATGGCAACAGAACGACCAAGTGTTGTGTCACGAGCCAGATATACTACACCCATTCCGCCACGACCAAGCTCCTGTTCAACGCGAAAGTGCCCGATCTGGCTGCCTGGTCCCAGATTTAAGCTATCAAACGAACGAGTAAGACGAGCACCTTTGTTGTTAGAGTGCTTATTGTTTCTTTCCTTTTCTTCAGTCATCAGCATTTTCACCGAAAAATACTTTTAACTGCATTTTGAGAAATACTGTAAATCATAGAAACATTTTCAATGTTAAAGTTTATTATATGATTTGGATTGAAGAGAATCAATAAGTAATCTTCAATACGGCCCCTTTTTCAGTAACTCAAAAACACCGCAATTTCTTGGTGACATCATGTCTCCGAAATGCCTCCAAAGACCATGATTTTTCCTACATCGAGTCCGAATAAATGTCCTTTTTTACTAAATTATACATTTTGCTTAAAAGAATTGGGCGTAAATAGTATTCAATAACCTTTTTTCAGATTTTATCACGAATTCTCAAAAAATTGTGATAATAGTCTTTCTTCATCAATAAATGAAATCTTTGCTCAAAGTGAGCGTATCTATTTATAAAAACGGTTATTTCGGCCTATTTATGACGGACAAGATTAATATTTAATGCGATTTTCACATATCACATGAAGAAATAATTACTCTTAAAAAGACAAGATATTTCGTATTATCTAAATATTTCGTATTATCTAAATATGGTGATTGTACTTGTTGATTAGATTATTTACTAAAAACTTCAGAGCGTCTAAATTCGAGATATTACTTAATAACAAGCCTTCAAAATAAGTTTTACTTCGCTTTGGATTATTCCTGGATTCAGAGGTATAAAAAAGTGGTGATTGCAGGCATTTTTGTGGAAAAACTTATTCTTTCAATACAGTGGTTACCTGATCGCCAATGGTCGAATTGGGAGATATTAACTTTATCCATGACGATTTTGTTGTTGCTGATATATCTTACGAAGTTACAGCGAAACAGAAAAGTCCGAAGAAAATATCAGGATCAGTTTCTGGAAAGTACACCTTATATGGGAATGAGTTGGGGCGCCCATTATAAAAGCCGCCTTATAGGCAAGGATTTGAAAAAAGACCAATTGGCTCCTGTCCATCAAACAAAGGAACCTTTGGAAAAGCCGCATGAAAGACATAAAGCGTTCCATTCTTATACCAACATATACAAGCCGACCAGGGAACGTTCTGAGAAAGAGATTTCCGAGTCAACAGCCGATAATGAAAAATTGCATTGTGAGCCAACTAAGTTGGCAAAGGCCGAATCAAAAATCGCTCAGATGACAGCTGAACACGGACTGCTTCAGGAAACAATTAAACAACTCCAAAATGAAATCGCCACAAATAAAAAGGCCAAGGTAAGTCTCAAAAAGCAGGTTTCTGCGTTAAAGGCAGATAATGAAAAATTGAAGAATACGCTCGCCAAGTTTGAACAGACCGAATCACAAAATAGGCAGCACTTAAAAACACTGGAAAAACTTCAGGAAGAAAACAAACAACTCCAAAATGAAATCACCACACACAAGCAGGCCAGGGTAAGTTTCGAAAAGCAGGTTTCCGAGTTAAAGGCAGATAGTGAAAAATTGAAGAATACGCTCGTCAAGTTTGAACAGAACGAATCAAAAAATAAGCAGCACTTAAAAACATTGGAAAAACTTCAAGAAGAAATTGAACGACTCCAAAATGAAATCACCACACATAAGCAGGCCAGGGCAAGTTTCGAAAAGCAGGTTTCCGAGTTAACGGCAGATAATGAAAAATTGCAATGTGAGCTTACCAAGTTGGCAAAGGCCGAATCAAAAATCGCTCAGATGACAGCTGAACACGGACTGCTTCAGGAAGCAATTAAACAACTCCAAAATGAAATCGCCACAAATAAGCAGGCCAAGGTAAGTTTCGAACAGCAGGTTTCCGAGTTAAAGGCAGATAATGAAAAATTGAAGGATACGCTCGTCAAGTTTGAACAGACCGAATCAAAAAATAAGCAGCACTTAAAAACATTGGAAAAACTCCAGGAAGAAATTAAACAATTCCAAAATGAAATCACCACAAATAAGCAGGCGAGGGTGAATCTCAAAAAGCAGGTTTCCGAGTTAAAGACAGATAATGAGAAATTGAAGGATACGCTCGTCAAGTTTGAACAGTTCGAATCACAAAATAAACAGCACTTAAAAACTTTGGAAAAACTCCAGGAAGAAATTAAACAACTCCAAAATGAAATCACAACACATAAGCAGGCCAGGGTAAGTCTCGAAAAACAGGTTTCCGAGTTAACGTCAAATAATGAAAAATTGCAGTGTGAACTTACTAAGTTGGCAAAGGCCGAATCACAAATCGCTGAGATGACGGCTGAATTCAGACAGCTTCAGAAGGAAGAATTTCAGGTTGAGCAAATACCAGAGCATCAAATCGTTACTGAGCTGCCTGTTGAGACGCCGGTTAGCAGAAAACCTGCGAGAAGAACCAAAATGTATAAGCAGCAACATCGGACTGTGAAAGGCGTCAGGCAAAAGCGATGCAGAAAATGTAATAAATGGAAGCCTGAAAGCGAGTTCCATAAAAATTCCTCAAGCAAAGACAACTTGACGGGATCCTGCAAGACATGTAAAAACAACGCTGCACGCGAACGCCGCAGGCTGCATGAAGCTGCTCAAAGATGACTGTCAGCTTACGAAAGTGATGAAGTGATGAGCACACGAAAATCACCTTTTGAGACTGTTTTAGGAGCTTAAGAACACAACAATTTTCATCGGGACATCATGTCTCCAAAGTGTCTCCGCAGACCACGATTTTGCCTATCTCAAGTCTGAATAAATGTCATTTTTTACTAAGAAGCTCTAAGATTCAATGCGTACGCAAGAGTATTGCCGGAAGCCGAACAGAAGGCAGTGACATATTTGTCGGACTTCGGGAATTTTATCTTGTCCACGTGCTTGGACAAATTCTGCACAAGACAGGATATTATTAGAGACAACCAGGGACAAAAAAAGGTTGAAATCATTCCAAAAACTGCGTCTTCTGCTTATGAAGAAACTCCCCGAGTAGGGCTCGAACCTACGACCTAGCGGTTAACAGCCGCTCGCTCTACCTATTGAGCTATCGGGGAATAGCGATAAACTAAGGTTCCCATGGATACTACATTATAGGGTCATGGTTAATCTCAATTTATCGGCATATTATACGAACATCTTGAAATTTGTCAAGCAGAGGGGGTTTTTTATAAATAAAATAGTGAAAAAATAATCCCATACTGGAAAAAGAGCCTGGATTATTGTAAACTGCTGGTTTTATAAAATTTAAGTACTCTGTCCGGTCGTTCGATATATTCAAGGACGTTGCTTTCCTTGAACAGGAGACGTCTTTAGCGCATATAACGCGTTGTTATATAGTAATTTAGTATGCACTCAAGAATTTTTAGGTTATTATAATAAGTATGGTAAAAGACATTCTTGATGTAGGTGGTTTTAGCATTATCAGGCGATTGGGAACCGGCGCACGCAGCACAATATATTTGGCCACCGACCTGGAGAACGATAGCCAGATCGCGTTAAAAAGGGTTATTTTTGAAAGACCGGAGGATATCCGAGTTTTCGAGCAGGTAGATACAGAGTACAAGGTAGCATCGGGAATTGACCATCCATACCTGAGAAAATGCTATAAACTCAAAAAGATCCGCAGCATGTTCAAAGTCAGAGAAGTGCTTCTCTCCATGGAATATTTCGAAGGTGAGAGCCTCGAGGACTGCCCTTCGTTGAGTTTGGGGGATGTTCTGCTTGTATTCAGGATGGTTGCCAGCGGCTTAGACGCGATGCATCAGCACGGCTTCGTACACTGTGATATTAAGCCTAATAACATACTTATAAACAAAGCAGGCTCGATTAAAATAATCGATCTCGGTCAGAGCTGCAAAATCGGCACTACCAAGAAGAGAATCCAGGGCACGCCCGACTATATTGCACCGGAACAGGTTAAACGAAAGCCTCTCACGCCTAAAACAGATATTTACAATCTTGGCGCGACGATGTACTGGGCACTGACAGGCAAGCACGCGCCAACTTTGATTCCAAAAAAGAACAAGTTCGGATTGCCTGTAACGGAACCGAAACGCGCGCCGCATGAAATAAAAAAACTCCTCCCAATCGGGATTTCGAAACTTGTAATGGACTGCATCGAAGACGAGCCTTTGCAGCGTCCGCGAGATATGATGACAGTAATTTCGAGGCTTGATCTGATGGTGCACAGTATTTTCGGCGATAAGATTAAAACAAACAAAAATGCCTCAAACAATCATTGAACTTCTAAGAAAGGGAACTCAGGCTAACTACGAAGACAAACTTCGCAAAGATAACCTGGTTGAACTGCCGGCCAGGGGAAGTCTGATTATTACAGGTGATCTTCACGGACACAGGCGCAATTTCGAGCGGATAGTAACCTTTGCTGACCTTCCCAATCATCCTGACAGACATGTTGTCCTTCAGGAAATTATACACGGCGGTCCCGAAGATTTACAAGGCGGCTGCCTGTCTTACAAACTTTTATTCGAAGCAGTACGCTATAAACTGAAATTTCCCGGGCAGGTCCATTTTATTCTGGCCAATCATGATACTGCATTTATACTTGACACCAAGGTAATGAAGGACGGCAGGGAAATGAATCATGCCTTGTGCATGGCACTCGAGTGTGAATATCGGAAGCGGTGTAACGATATAATTCAAGCGATGAAAGATTTTCTTTTTTCCCAGCCTCTGGCTGTAAAAACTCAAAACAGGATATGGATGTCACATTCGCTTCCGGCAGATCGTTT
>JARRRJ010000322.1:6689-10400 GCA_037380865.1 Sedimentisphaerales bacterium | reverse complement strand
GTCCCTTCCTGAGGCGTTATCAACATAATTCTCGCCAGAGAGGTCGGAATCGCTGTCGTTGCCGATATTACAATCTCCACAGGTTTTCGCGAATCCTCAGACTGCGCCAGGCCAATATAAACTTCCGCCGGAATCTCAGTCTTTCCATAGGGACGTGACAGGCGCTCTCTCAAATGCGTGTCACGAACTAATCTTGCCTGCTCGATAACAGAATCACTCCTGAGCTTGTGTGACAACTTATTTGCGAGACAGGCCGTGACAATGACGGAAGCTGTAAGTGCTGATGCTGCAATAAGATACAAAGACTCTCTCTTCGACATGACGTGCTTTCTCCTTTTAAAATATCTTTTCCAAATATTCTTCAAGAAAACGGATTACAGTATAATCTTAACGTATTTATGGGACTCTGTCAACCGCGAACCTGAAAATTTCCTCATCTTTTATAGAAAAATTTGAGAGACTCGGTGACAGACAAGCCTCAGTGACATACGTCTCACGCGAGTGCGAGCAAGTGTTTTATTTTTCTGTTAAGCCTGCGCCCATTTCGAATGCTTTCTCGCAATCTATCGGGAATACTTCTCTTCTTCGCCTGGCTTTTTTCGCAGGATCGAATCGAGTCGCGACGTATTTCGAATAATCATCGAATTGCAGTGTATCGAAGCAGCACAAGCGCTGAGAGTGTCCGAACACTCTCGTCAGAAACATGGAAATTAAATCCATAAAGTGACTGTAGCCCACCTGGTTAAACATTTCCTCGGTGACGCCCATCGTGTAAATAAATCCTGTCTGTATTTGTTTCGGGCATAATGACGCAGGCGGGTCGGTATAAGTAAGATACTGAAATACAAGCCTTTCCAGAAACGAGTGCATCTCGCCTGTGACACTTCCCAGGTACACAGGTGAGCCGAAAATAAGCGCATCAGCCTGCTCAACCTTTGCAAAGATCTGCGCCAGGTCATCTTTCACCGCACATTTTCCATAGCTTGGTCCATTCTTAACTTTACACGCAAAGCAGCTGATACATCCTTTGTAATAAAGCTCATAAAGATGAATAAGCTCCGTTTGTGCTCCCCTCGATTTTGCACCTTCCAGTGCTTTGCCAAGCAGCGTCGCAGTATTCCATTCCTTCCTCGGACTGCCGTTAAACGCGATTACTTTCATAAAGCGAGATCTTACTGATTTAACTAAAAAATAATAATTTAAAATACAACTTATCGTCGAAAATCCCAGAATCCAAAGCCTGACTTCTTTTTCCTTTCTGAATAATTAGAGAAACAAGACTTACGAAAGATACTTGTCTCTCTGGAGGTAGTTCTGGACGTAGTCTTTTGTTGCTTCTTCAAGGGAGGTTGTTTCTTTGCTGCAGCCTGCTTTGCGGAGTTTTGATACGTCGGCGCAGGTGTAGTATTGATACTGGTTTTTGATGGAATCGGGCATTTCGATGTATTCGATGTATGGCGTTTTTTTCATTGCGGCGAAGACTGCGTTGACTAAATCATTCCATGTTCGCGGCTGGCCAGTGCCTACATTGAACAGGCCGCA
Source organism: Sedimentisphaerales bacterium (assembly GCA_037380865.1). Lineage (GTDB taxonomy): Bacteria > Planctomycetota > Phycisphaerae > Sedimentisphaerales > Anaerobacaceae > JAFGPS01. The sequence continues at coordinate 8,858 of JARRRJ010000322.1, read as the reverse complement.
AATGCTCGGGTTGTCCAGGAAGAACAAGGTCATTTCGACTGCGTCCTTTACATAGATGAAATCGCGGACCTGTTCGCCGTCTTTGTAGTCGGGATTGTAAGATTTGAAAAGGTTCACTTTTCCCGTCGCGTTTATCTGCTCGAATGCCTTGAGGATGAAACTTCGCATGTTTGCCTTGTGGTACTCGTTCGGGCCGAAGACATTGAAGTATTTCAATCCAACGATTTGCTCGAACAAGCCTGCGCCGCGCGCCCAGAGGTCGAAAAGCTGCTTCGAATACCCGTACATATTGAGCGGCCTGAGCTTGTCGATCTTACTTTCATCATCAGCAAAACCCATTGAGCCATCGCCGTAAGTGGCGGCGCTCGAGGCATAAATGAAACGAACATCAGCTTCAACAGCCCACTGGGCCAGGATTCTGGTGTATTCGTAGTTGTTCTTTATCAGGTACGACGCATCGGTTTCTGTAGTATCTGAGCATGCACCAAGATGAAGGACCGCTTCGACATAGCCCTGAAGCTCCTCATCGGAAATCATGTCCAGAAAGTCATCCTTTTCGACGTAGTCAGCAAACGACAGATTTCGGAGGTTCTTCCATCGCTGATCGCTTCCAAGCTGGTCAACTACAAGAATATCGGTAATCTGGCGCATATTTAGGGCCGCTATTATCGAAGAGCCTATAAAACCTGCTCCGCCGGTAACTATAATCATATTGAATACTCCTGAAAAAAGTGGCTAAGTGCCTAAATTGAGCTAAGTGAACCAAAGTTACAAATAAATCACTTTATTCATTTTCAACTTTAGTTCACTTTACACTTTTTTGCTATAAATTAGTTTTCCTGTGTAGAAGTGTCAAATAATAAACTTTGGGGCGCATAAAAAAGCTGCCCGAAGATTCGGACAGCCGGGGGAAGAACTATTCAATAAAAGCGAATCTTCAGCAAAGTGCGATGTAGCTCGCAATTGCCAGGATTAAGATTCGCCTTTTGTTAAACGTAAACGGAAGCCATTTTTCATAATAAAACTTTTTCATCTTGTTCTCGTATATTCAAAAGGTTGTCAATGATTCTAAATATGCTCTCATAATAACCTAAATAGGAGAAAAATGCAAGAAAAAAGACTTGCAAAAGCCTGTAAGATGTTGATAATAAAGGGTTTATGACGTCGAACACGGCCAAATTTTTCTGCGGCTATAAAAAACAGCTGGCACAAAAATAGCACGACAGGCGTCGAAATGACCGGGTAAATCATTATCATTGACATGAAAACCTGTATAGAGTTATAATGTAATAATAAAAATTAGGAGATTAACAATGATTGAAAATATACATCATACTCTGGCTCTCGGAATGCCCGGCACATGGGAATGGTTTGTTATACTCTTGGTCGCCCTGCTCATATTCGGCAGAAGGCTTCCTGAGATAGCTCGGGGTCTGGGAAAAAGTCTGACAGAGTTTAAGAAGGGCCTCCACGAAGCCGAAGAAACCAGGGACGAATTCGTAAATGATGTTAAGAAAATTGGCGATGACGTTACAAAAGAGACCAAAGAAGCCGCCGGCTTGAATGAGAATAGTAACAAGCACTAAAACCCACGAGTTTAGACTTCTTCACACTAGCCTTCTAAGATAACAAAATGGGCAAAACCAAAAAGAAGAAGGTTCAAGATCCCCTTGAGACTACGATGAGTCTCGGCGACCATCTGGAAGAGCTGCGCTCGCGTCTAATCCTTGCTATCATAGGTCTTGTTGTAGGAACTATTGTATGCCTGGCCTTCGGGAAGTGGATAATTTCAGTAATCGAGAGGCCTTACATCCAAGTGATGGGCGAAGAAGCGAGAATGATGTCCATCGCTCCGGCGGAGGGTTTCGCAAGCTACATGAAAATAACTTTCATCGCGGGCCTCATAATCACGTCTCCCTGGGTGTTTTATCAATTGTGGATGTTTATAGCGGCTGGACTGTATCCTCACGAGAGAAGGTATGTGCAGACTACAGTACCCTTTTCAGCGACTTTGTTCGTGGGAGGAGCTTTGTTTTTCCTTTTTGTCGTCGCAAAAATAACTATAAGATTCCTTGTGTTTTTCAATGAGACGGTCTTAAACGTTGATTCCCGATTCACTTTTCCAAACTACATATCCTTCGTAACCCTGCTCATGCTTGTTTTCGGCCT
>JARRRJ010000322.1:0-6668 GCA_037380865.1 Sedimentisphaerales bacterium | reverse complement strand
TTCGGCCTTGCTTTCCAAACTCCCATAGCAATTTTCATTTTGAATAAGACAGGACTGGTTTCAATAAAGACGTTCACAAAATCGAGAAGATATGTAATTCTCGCTGTATTTGTTATAGGTGCAATCCTTACGCCGCCTGAACCGGTATCGCAAATTACCCTTGCAGTACCGCTTTATGCGCTGTTCGAGCTTGGAATTCTCCTGTGCTGGATTTCGGAACGAAGGAAACAGAAAGCACTCGCTTCTAAAGATTAGAGGAACCACATTTAATCAAGCACAACTTCATCCTGATAAGCGGGAACCATAACAGGCCAGTTTGTTTTTTCGTGGGCATATTCTGCAAACGCTTGTGCGCTTTTGGCTTCACCGTGAACAACAAAGAGCTTTCGTGGCGGTTTTTTCAGGCCGCTCAGCCACTGGAGTAGTTCCTCTTTGTCTGCGTGCGCTGAAAACCCGTGAACGCGTATAATTTTCGCTTTTACCTGGCGCTGCTTGCCGAGAATTCGGACTTCTGTCTCACCATCTACAATTCTCCTGCCCAGTGTACCGACTGCCTGGTAGCCGACAAACATTATCGTATTTTCGGCTGAGCTTATATTGTTCACAAGATGGTGCTTAATTCTTCCTCCAGTGCACATGCCGGAACCGGCGATCACCATGATGGTACCCTTCACATGATTGATGGCTTTCGATTCGTCGCTCGTGCCTGTGATTTTCAATCCTTTGAACTCGAAAGGCGACTCATGGTTCTTCACGCGCTCAGCCATTTCCTTGTCGAAAAGTTCCCAATGCCTTCGAAATACCTTTGTGATAGCGGCCGCCATCGGGCTGTCTAAATAAACTGTCAAATGGGGAATCTCGTCCGTTCGCAGGAGTTCATTGATATAGTAAAGTACTTCCTGTGAGCGCTCCAGCGCAAAGCTGGGCACGATGATATTGCCCCCTGCTTTCTTAGTTGAATTAATAACGTCAGCTATAATCCCCTTTATTTCTGCAGACTCACCATGCAACCGGTCGCCGTACGTCGATTCGACGAGTATATAGTCAGCCTGGTTTACGAGGTCAGGATCATGTAGAATCGGCCTGTCGGGCCTTCCCACATCGCCAGAAAACAAGACTGTTCTGTATTCTCCATCCTGCTTGACTATTACTTTTATCACAGACGAGCCCAGCACGTGGCCCGCATCGAAAAACTGGGCTTCCATATCTTCGCCGATATGTACGGGATGCTTGTATTTAATCGGCGTAAAAAGCGGGAAACACTTCTCGACATCCGCTGTCGTATAAAGCGGCTCAATCGGGTGCGGGTCCTTGCGGCCTTCTTTTTTATGTCGTTTCTTTTTGTATTCGGCATCTTCCATCTGCAATTTTGCCGAATCCAACAGGATGATTTTCGCTATTTCAGCAGTCGCTTCGGTGCAGTAAATTTTTCCTTTGAAGCCCTGTATAACGAGCCTTGGCAAAAGGCCGCAGTGATCAAGATGCGCGTGTGTCAATAAAACTGCATCAATAGTCTCCGGAGGAATCGCAAAAGGAGACCTGTTTCTTTCGCTAAACTGGCGCTCCTGGTAGAGACCGCAATCGATTAAAATTTTTGTACCGTTTGCTTGAAGTGAGTGGCACGAACCCGTGACGTTCTGGGCCGCACCGAGAAATTTCAACTTTATTTCCATTGCTTTCCTTAAATTGTGAAACAATCGGTTTATAAAGCCTTATTTTACAATAATTTGTCGAAAATGTCAAACATCGAATGGACTCAGGTACCGAGCAAGTCACTCTGTTGACTTTATCAACACTCTCAGTATAATACACCGAAAAGCGGCACGGGCAGGATGCCTGTGCCACAAGTATAAAATGGATTTGAAGGAGTTGCAGGGATGTCAGTTTTGGTCGGAATCGACGAAGCCGGATTTGGTCCGATATTAGGTCCTTTGGTTGCGTCATCGTGCAGTTTTTCACTTCCGAGTGACTTACTCACGGCGAACTTGTGGGAAATTCTGCGAAAAAGCATCGCAAGTCAGCGCAAACACATCGCTGGCAGGCTGCTTATCACAGACAGCAAAAAGGCCTACTCCAGGTCGCTGGGGATCGCTCAACTCGAGCGCACTGTCCTTACTATATTGAAATGCCTCGGAAAAGAGCCTTCCACGCTGAAAGAATTAATAGAAATTTTATGTCCTGAAAGCTTTGAGCGGCTCAGCGAATATCCCTGGCACAAAGACATGAATGCGCGTGAGCTGTCGCAGAATGAAGGTGACAGAAAAATAGCCGCGGCTGTGCTTTCCAAAGATCTAAGATTGAATGGAATGTCACTACTCGATATACGAACCTGCTGCCTCGACGTTGCGCGTTACAATGAAATGGTCGATGCTGTCAAAAACAAAGCCAGTGTACTTTTCACAGCGATTTCACAGCTCATCAAAAAAGATTATGACAATTATGGAGACCAGGACCTTCAGATCATCATCGACAGGCAAGGCGGACGCACCCGGTACAGACCGAATCTGCAGAAAATGTTTCCCAACATGGAATTGAAGATACTTCGCGAGAGTTCTGCAGTGAGCAGCTATGAATTGAGTGCAGGAAAGAAAATGATGCGCCTGCATTTTGTAGTCGGCGCAGATAATAAGTATATGCCTGTATCTTTAGCTTCCATGACCAGCAAATACGTTCGCGAGCTTTTAATAAGCAACATGAATCAATATTTCACTTCGTTCGATTCCGATTTAAAACCGACCGCAGGGTATTGGAAGGACGGCCTGCGTTTCATTAACGACATAAAAACGTGCCTTCCTCACGTCCATTACGAAACCAGACAGCTGATTCGCAGTCGATGACTCTTATTTCGACGGAAGTTGAAACACTTTAGTCGTCGGAGCCGCCAAACTACGTACTCTCTACTAAATTACGATAAGCCGTCTTATTTTTTCATCTTTCCAATTTACTAAATGACATGTCTGCTAACAAAGAAAAAGACCCCTACTCTCACTTGCGTAAGAGAACAGGGGTCTTGTTTTCACAATCACTAATTAACCTGGCGATTGCTCTTCTGCATGCCAAAAGGGCCTGCAGTATTTTATAATCATCAGACTGATTACAAAAAACAGACGCCGTCACTAAAGGTTACTCATTCACGCTTATAATTCTGATGACATCAATCTGGGCACCGTCTTCCCTGTAGGAAATCTGCATCGTATTTGACCCTGCAGGCAAGGTGACAATGGCATCCTGAGTGTCATCAACGTCGCTGTTAACTACATCCCATTCCCATCCGTTTCCGGGTCCTGCACCATTAAACAGTATCCAGCCGGGGTTGGTCTCGTTGGTTCCCGGAGCTACATTAGTAGCGTCGGGGAAGCGAATCCAGAATGAATCACCATCAGCATCAGGCGTATTGACATTAGTAGCGTCGGGGAAGCGAATCCAGAATGAATCACCATCAGCATCAGGCGTATTGACACGGAGCTCAATCTTGTAGTCCCCGCCGGCAACGTTAAAGGTATATGTTGCAGTACCAGCAGGAGTAGCCGGAGCTGTCAAACTATCTCCGGATCCGTCTTCCGTAGCGATACACTTTCCGCCTGAAGCTTCTGCATCGTCAACAATTGCCCAAGGCGCAGTTGGTGTGACAGATTCCGCTTCAATCCAGATATCTTCTGTCGGAACGGGCGGAGCTTCGCGATACAGTCGAATCTCATCAATCAAGATGTGACTTTCCACACCGGAACCAACCTTCTCAAGTCCTATTGTAATTGACTGGACATTCGCCAGGTTGACGTTGAACTCAGAAAGATCGATATTCCATTGCCACCATACTGAGCGAGTCAGGTTGAGCAAATCACCGGTATAGTACACTTTCTGAGAATTATTGAGCTTAATGTAGAGCTTATCAACTGAGTTGCCTGCATTTCCGTAGAACCACAGAACCAGCGTTTCCGGAGAACCTTTCATCCAGTCGCTGCCAACCTTCAGATTGGCTGTATTTGCGAAAACTTCTGACTTCGCCGCACTGGTGATGTTGTAATAAAGAGGCGCTGACTGCCTGCTGCCATCATAAGTGATATCTTCCTCGCAGAAAGGCTCATATTCATTGCCCATTCGGGAGCCGCCGTAAGTGGTATCAGTTAGACCGTCAATCCAGGTATCCCAAACTGTATAAGGCTGGGTATTGTTGTAGTCTTCGAAATCATCAACAGTGATGTAGGCCCCTGTAGTAAAGCTCCAAACGTCACCTTCCCATAAAACGGGAACTTCAGCGTTGTTAACTTCATCCACACGCCAATAGTAAGTTTGACCGAGCGCCAGATTCGGCGAATAACTGTTGTTGCTCACTGTATTGACAGGCGCGTTGCCATCTATCACCATCTGCTCATTGGCGCTGACATAGACCTTGTGCTGAGAAGCTTCCCTGCCGGAGCGCCATTTGAGAGTTGTATTCCACGGTACATCCACTGCTTCATCCTCGGGTTTCGGCTCTCTCGACCAGACTGGGATGTATGTGAATCTGACTTCACTGAGACCGGAAATAGTCATTCCCCAGTTGGTCTGCTGTTTAATACGAACGGATGCTGCAATAACGTCGCCAAGATCAACGACAGTATTGTACTTATAAGTATTCGTTCCCGTTCCCTGCGCGAACTGCGGCACATCAGGTACCTCGGTCCAGGTCTGGCCGTCAAGGGACTACTCGACTGTGACGTCCTTGAAGCCTGCTTTGAGCAGCATGGGATAGTTGTAATTCCAGACCAGCATCTGGTGGAGTTTGTAGACTTTGTCGAAATCGTACTGAATCCATACGCTGTTCGGTGCGCCTGGATTGCTGAGCCACATGTCAGGCTGGGCATTCAAATGCAAATCCATATTGCTTGCAACCAATCCTACTTCGTTTATAGTATCGTTCGGATCATAATTACCATAGCTTCCTGATGCGCTGGCTTTTATATCCGACGCGGGAACCTTGTACCCGACTGGTTCGACAGTAAAGCTCCAGGTCTCGCCTGTCCAGGTACCCGGAGTTGACGGAGCATTTACTTCATCGACACGCCAGTAATAAATCGTGCCAAATTCCAGCCTGCCGGGATCATAGGTATTGGCATCCAGACCTTCGATGAAATCTGCACTTAGCGGATTTGCTGCTGTAGCGTCATTTACGTCGTTGAAATCGGTGCCGATGAACAAATTATGTGTAGCCGCATAGATGCCGGGCTTCCAGCCTAATACGATATCTCTTGGTACGTCGGGGTCTTCATTTTCAGGCTCCGGCGATTTAGCTTTTTCCGGGTTAAGCGCCGTCGGCCTGATTTCCCCGTTCATAACACTGACTATTTCTTCCGGAGATAAAATTCCGCTGAAAAAATATACTTCGTCAATGGCACCTTCGAATAGATTACCACCAGCCTCAGAAGCGCCGATTCTAACTGTCGACTCTGCAGCGTTACCATAGGCAGGAGATCCGGTGCCGGACTGCTCCCCGTCGATATAACCTACAACGTCTGACCCGTCGAAGGTAACGGCTACGTGTGTCCACTCATCTACAGTTACATTGCCGAGACCGTAAGCCGAGCCATTCAAGCTTCCGAAATAGAAAGAGCCTGAATCGCCCATGATCTCAAGCGCCCAGTACATCTGTTCAACGTCATAAGCAGTGCGGTTGGCCAGGATTCCCTGGTACTCTGAGCCGCCGGTAGAAAACTTAACCCAGCAGGCAAGTGTCATCTCTCCGGTCCCTAATGTGTTGTCCCACATTCCGCAGTCGATTGGCTGGCTTCCCTCGGTACCAAACTGTACAGCAGTTCCATATCCGGGAGGGCCGTTTACCCATGTCGGGTTGCCTGAAATCGTCCCGTCGTGACCGTTTCCGGAACCATCAGCTACCGCATCTCCCGCACCTTCATCCAATGAGTAGTAAGCTGCCAGCTCAGCCATCGAATTGCTTGCCAGGCTCAGTACCAACAGGATGCAGGCGAAATAAATCAATTTCTTAAACATAATACGCCTCCTAAAAAAACACACAACAAATTCTTTCAATTGCATACATTGACATTTGACTTAATACATATCTGCCGGGAATAGTTTCATTTAATCTGCCCTGCCTCTGTCCTTATTGGGAACATAATAACGCGACCACCATCTGTGTACGTATCTCCATATACGCAAATTTTCGTATTCGTAGGAGAATACTGGGTCCAAACACCGGGAAAAACTCAAAAAAGGCTCGCTCCTGTCAAATCCTCAACGACCCTCAAATGAACCGATGCGGCTTGTCGGCTAACGTCTATATTGGGCGTTCCATAAAGTGAACTCGTAGAGAATTGCTCTGCATCTAAGCCTCATCCAGATTATCCAGCATTTCCACAGGTAAAAACGTCTTATAAAAACTCACTTTTTTACAAGAACAATCATAATCACGGATTACTTCATACTAACCAAGTATAACTTTTTTATATCATTTGCCAGGAGGTTTGTCAAGAAAAACCTGAGATTTTTCAGCATTTATGAGTTTTTGTCATAGGTTGGCCATATAGCAGGCTCAACGCCGGTGTTGCGGGAACGAGTATCTATCAGGCACACTTCTAACGCTAGTTAAGCTGCAGAGAAAGAAAGTTCCGCTATCGGATCGGGAAATTCTCTGAAAGAATATTTTGTATGCGGTAAAATCCAATACGCTG
>JARRRJ010000321.1:0-3712 GCA_037380865.1 Sedimentisphaerales bacterium | reverse complement strand
CTCGATAATCGCAGAGAAGAAAGTATCGTTATCGATAGAGCCTTCGCCTGCCCCCAGGTAGATTCCCATCCTGGTTCTATCAATTCCATCTTTTGGGTCAGGATTTTCAACATCGATTTTGGCTTGTGTGCACGCCTGAACCGCGGCTCCGATGACAAATCCCGAGCCCCGGCTGCTGTTTTTGTGCAGTTCCTGATTTTTTACGTATTTTGTAAAGTTGTAATTTTTAACTTCTGCATCGAAAGTCGTGGGGAACGTGGATGCGTCGAAAAGAGTATTTTGGGCCGCGCCGTTTTTACCGGAAAGCAACGCCTGCCAAAGAGTATCGACATCGTGACCCAGCGGACAAATAATTCCCATTCCAGTTATAACTACTCTCTCAGACATTCCTTTCGATACATCCTCTAAAAAATACTATTTCAGTTCGGTTTTCTTCAAAACAACAGCGGCGGTGTGACCACCATAAGTATAGCTGCAGCTAAGCGCGTAATTGATTTCTTTTTCCAACTTTTTTCTGACAATATTCAAGTCGCATCCGTTGGCAATATTATCGCAATTCTTGGAGGCAGGGATTCTTTGATTCTTTATCGCACAGGCCGCGGCGATAACGTCTAATGCACCAGCGGCAGCGCCTGTGTTGGTTAACATACTTTTGGTCGGCCAGACGGGGATTTCTGACGCGGCTTCACCCAATGCGGCGTGAATTGCTTTTGTTTCTGCCATATCATCACACGGAATTCCCGTCCCGTGCGGTATAATCAGGTCAAGCTGCTCAGGTTCTATCTGCGCTTGTCCAATTGCTTTTTCTATCGCAATTTGAAGGCCAAAACCATCAGACTCGAGATGTTCATATTCACGATTAATGCTGGTGCTCTGGCCCATGCCGGCAATTTCAGCATAAATTTCAGCTCCGCGTTTGTGAGCATTTTCGAGATTTTCCAGCACGATAATTCCACCGGCCTCGCCGAAAATGGAACCCTTTGCTTCTGTATCGAAGGGCCTGCATGCAGAAGCAGGATCATCGTTATTTTCGATATTAATCCTCTTGAGAAGGCATTGTCGAATAATAGCTATAGGATTTACCTTCGCTTCGGCTCCGCCTGCAAGGGCATAGTCAGCGCTTTGGCGCGAGATAACCTGCGCCGCTTCACCTATCGACAAATGCGATGATGTCTCTGCGCATGTTATGCTATTGCTCGGTCCCTGGATATCGTGGATTATCCCGACGTGACATGCAAGCATGTTTGGCAGATATTTCAAGAGCCAGAGCGGTGTAACTAATTCGAGGCCATATTTGCCCCATTTGCGGAGATCGAATTTTCCGTCTGTAATGCTTGCCGCTACGGCGGGAGCTAATTCTATCATGTCGCAGCTTATAAGCCCTGCGCCGAGATTAATGGCCATTCGCTCGGGATTAATGTTAACGTTTTCCGGGTCGATTCCTTTTGTGATCAGGCCGCTGTCGGTAAGAGCCTCGCGTGCGGCTATGACGGAAAGCTCGATGTCACGGGACATCAGCTTCGTTGATTTTCTCACGGTATTGGGGACGAAGTCTCTTATATTAAATTCGGGGACCTGGCCTGCTATTTTACAGGTGAAGCCGACCGGGTCAAAGTTGGTTATAGTGCCTATCCCTGTTTTGCCTGAGCAAAGTCCCTCCCACATCTCGCTCACTGTCGATCCGAGCGGGCTGATTGCACCGAGTCCTGTTATTACTACGCGGGATGGGGACACTACTTAGCCTCCGTTTGTTGTGTATTCTTTGAAAGAACATCGCGCCAAAGCGACTCGACTACGGACGTATCTGCCCCGCAATCAACATTCTCTTCGGGAAATTCTATGCCTGCGAGGTTCTGGTCGATATGGCTGAACATCAAATCTATTTCAGCAATCAATTTGCCGGAGCGCGTAATTTTGCCGCTCGTGCTTGCAGCTTCAGGTGCGATGGAGTCTATATTGGCTTCCAATTCTATCGTGTCGCCCGGTTTTACAAAGTCGTGGAAGACAGCTTTTTTAATTTTTGCGAGAATGACTTTTTCCCTGAACTTCTTTGCTTCTCCGACAAGTATTCCGGCTGTCTGCGCCATTGCTTCGATTATAAGGCACTCGGGCATCACAGGAAAGCCGGGGAAATGGTCATGGATATGTTCTTCTGCGAGAGTTACATTTTTTAGGGCAACGGCACGCTTGCCGGTTTCAAATTCCAGGAATTTATCTATCCAAATCCAACGCATATTCTATTACTGCATCTCACCTGCTGACGAAATGCTCATTTCAGGAAAAAGTGGTTATTAAGAAAAAGAGCATCACAATCGTTAAATATCCGGTTCATTTATTGTTGAGCTTGTTCTCGATGTAGTTCACGATTGCATTGACAGTAAACAAATCAGCCATTTTGTTTATGTCCGGGTCCTTCTCGAATTCTGTCAAATCAGTATGCGGCATCTTCTCACGAAGAAGTGTCAGACCTTTTTCGGTCAGCTTGCCATTGTGCACAAGCTCTGCATCGTTCATAAGGCTCTCAGCCGGGAATAATTCCTCTCGAGGAATTTTGATTCCGAAAGCTTTTTCCAGGCGAAAAACTATATCGAGAAAATCTATGCTCTCTGCTCCGAGGTCACCCATCAGGGTAGAATCATATTTAACCTCGTCGTCATCGACTGCCAAAGCATCGACGAGCACTTCCTGTACTTGTGTAAAGATCTCATCTCGACTCATTGCCATATTCTTGACCTCCTGTGACTTGTTGCCATTTTCTTAACTCAAAAGTTTCCATCTTTTTTTCATGTTTTCTATTACTAAAGAATCCACAGCCGCCATTACGGAGTTTTCGTCGGCAAGGTTAAAGTGCCTCAGTCCGAATCGTGCTTCAACGATGCGCTGGTCCTTAGATATACCGAAACCCGTGAAGCTGCTCACATTTTCTTCGATAGTTTTGGCTTCAACAAAATATTCTATCCCGGCGCCGGGCGCCAGAAAACTCTTATATTTAACATTTTTTGCCTGTTCAAGCAATATCATACTGTGTGCAAAATTTTCTGTCTGTCGCACGAGCCATGAAGCCGACTCGATAAGACCTTCTAACAGCAATACTCCCGGTAAAACAGGGAACGTGGGGAAATGGTCCGCGAGGTATTCCTCAGCGAGCGAGACGTTTTTAATGGTTTTTATCTCCTTTCCCGCTTCCAGCGAGAGGACCTTGTCAATAAGTATAAATCGCATAAAATCTTACTCAATTACCGTCTTTAACAGTCTCATTTACCAGCCACACTTCGTATTTAATTTTCTGTGGTGCTATACGCTATACTCAAAAGCCGATTTTTTCAATTATTTTTCCGACCTTTTTAACTATTTTGTGATATTGTTATGTAGAAATTTCTGTTGAAGATAGAAAATATTATCAGAATCGTTATAATTTTTGTTATGGAAATACGAAACGCTAAAATCTTGGATGCCGTCGGAATTCATGAACTTGTGAATTATTATGCAGAGCTTGACAGGATGCTGTTTCGCTCGATGGCTGATATTTATGAGAATCTTCAGACTTTTATCGCAGCTGACCTTGAAGGAAAAGTGGTCGGCTGCTGCGCCCTGGAAATTGTCTGGGCAGACCTTGCTGAAATAAAATCCCTCGCTGTCAGCGAGACTCATAAAGGTGAAGGTATCGGAAGAAAAATAGTAGAGGCCGCGATGAAAAAGGCTTCCGAGATTG
>JARRRJ010000320.1:0-7718 GCA_037380865.1 Sedimentisphaerales bacterium | reverse complement strand
CCAGGTAAATGAGAGTTTGCCGGTTGGTTTGTAATCACCGAAAAGCACATCTGCAACACCCTGACCTTCGGTTCCCGGGTACCATGCAGCAATGATGGCATCGGCCTTGTCGAGAATATCGCCTATAATCATGGGACGTCCTGAAATTATGACCGCGACTATGGGAACACCCGCGGCCTTGATCGTATTGATCATTTCGACCTGCTGATCGCTTAATGATAAATCTCCATTATCTCCATTTCCTTCGGCGTAAGGTCTTTCTTCTCCGACAAAAACAATAGCAACATCAGAGCCCTCGGCGCCGGAGCCATCCATCGAATAGGTTACATTCGCATTTGAAGAGACAGTATTTTTAATCGCCTGGAGCATCGTGGTGCCGCCTGTGGTGACATTATTTCCGCTTTGTCCCTGCCATGTGATAGTCCAGCCGCCGCACTGATTTCCGAGATTATCTGCATTTATACCTGCTACGAAAATTTTAGAGTTTGTTTTGACGATTGGAAGAACCTTATTATCGTTTTTAAGTAGAACGAGCGATTCACGAACGGCCTTTCTCGCGACTTCGCGATGCTCTTTCGAACCGAACTGATCATGAAGACTTCTATCGGCCAGATGCGAACGGCTTTTATCCAAAAGTCCCATAGCAATCTTAACTCTAAGAATCCGTGTCACTGCATCGTCAACGCGTGACATAGGCACAGTACCTTCTTCGACAAGCTCTTTCAGGAGAGTGAAAAATCGCGCATAACTCTGCGGTTCCATTGCCATGTCCATGCCGGCGTTTATCGATGTTGCGATAGCTTCCTTGAAGTTGCCCGGGTTAATCTGGTCTATGGCAGTATAATCTGAAATTAAAAATCCCTCGAATCCAAGCTCTTTCTTGAGCAAATCGGTCAGGAGGAATTTACTTGCAGAGCACTTTACTCCGTTCCAACTGCTGTATGAAGGCATTATTGTCGCTACACCAGCATCGACACATGCTTTATAAGGCGGCAGGTGAATCTTTCGGAGAGTTTCCTCGTCGAATTCACAATTGCCTGCGTTTAGTACAACTCTTCCCGGGCCGCCTCGTCTCATTCCCCGAGAAACTACGGCTGTAGTGCCTCCGTCTGCGATGTAGTGTTTTGCACAGGCGGCAATAGAGAGCGGAGAGCTCAGGTCATCACCCTGCAGGCCGCGAACTGCGGCAGCGCCGAGGAGTGCTGAAATTTTTGGATCTTCGGAAAAACCTTCATAGGTTCTACCCCAGCGCTCGTCACGAACTACAGTGACACATGGAGAGAATGTCCAGTTCATTCCTGTTGCCCTGGTTTCATAAGCTGTTATTTTGTTAATTTCTTCCACAAGCTCGGGATTATTTGTGCATCCAAGACCAATATTGTGCGGGAAAATAACGGCCCCGATTACATTGCTATGGCCGTGAACAGCATCAACACCGTACATAATAGGAATACCAAGACGGGTTTTCATGGCTAAACTCTGCATTTTATCATACACATCTGTCCAGGCTTCCAGGCTGTTGCCCGCTTCCGGATCTGAATTACCACCCATTAAGACCGAGCCGAGGAAATATTTCCGGACATCATTTTTATCCTGCATACCTACGTACTCGGCTTGAATCATCTGGCCTATCTTCTCATCAAGTGTCATTTTGGCCAAAATCTCTTTCGCCTGCACGTCGTAAGCCAAAAAAGACTCCCTCTTCGACTGAGATTGCGAAACTGAAGACATCGCGTCGCAAGATGCCGGCATGATGCACAGGCACATAAAGCTAACTGATAATGCGGCCCGAACGACAGAAGGGATTGACTTATTCATTTTTTTCGCTCCTTAAAAAATTTGACTAATTACGGCATTTTTTCAATGTCCAGGGGAATATTTGTTTCAACCGAGCGGACGTGGATATCGCACTGCGGGAAAGCAATTTCTATGCCTGCTTTTCTGAAGGCATTGTCGATTTCACAATTAATTCTGTGCCAGACCGGCAGATAATTTTCTATTCCGGCAATATACACTCGCAGCTCGAACACGAGCGAGCTGTCTCCGAAACTCTTGAACAGTACGATCGGTTTGGGATTTTCCAGTACCGCAGGGTCCGAAGCTGCGATCTGGTAAAGTGTTTTTTCAGTTTTGGTAATATCTGAGCCATAAGCGACACCGACGACGAAGTCCTGTCTGAGAATCTTGTCCGAAAGTGTCCAGTTGATGAGATGTCCCGTTATAAATTCCTTGTTCGGAACGACAAGCTCTCTCTGGTCCCACTTCCTGATAGTGGTTGCCCGAATCTTAATTTTGTTTACTGTCCCTGTCACATCACCTACGGTTACAACATCATCGACTCGTATGGGCTGCTCGAAAAGAATAATCAGGCCGCTTATGAAATTGGCGAAAATTTCCTGCAGGCCAAAGCCGAGTCCTACTCCCATCGCTGCGATGAGCCACTGAATCTTGGACCAGCCTATGCCAATTTTTGTAAATGCAAGAGCTACGCCGACTATTACTATTAAGTACCGGCTGACAGTCGTAACCGCGAATCGAACTGCCGCGTCGATGGGAAGTCTTCTCAATACGACAATTTCAAGCAAGCCTGGAAGATTGCGCGCCGTGATAACTGTCATTATTATAATAATTAAAGCTGCAACGAAAGCACCAAGAGTAATATTCTGTTGTTTCCAAATAACAATCTCTCCAAGAGCTTTGAGTGCAGGCAAGGCTCCCTGCCATATGTACCACAGTCCAATTACTATAAGGATAAACACGACTGCGTTAATCAACCTACTTGTCTGCTTTGAAATCTCGAAGATAGTCTTTTCAGGCTTGTTCTGGCTGGGCTGCGGCGGTGCAGCTTCGGGCTGCTTCTGCTGTTCCGAAGTCTCTTTTGCTTCTTCCTGTGCCGCTGCTTCTGCTTCACGTTTTTGTCTTTCAATCAGAGCAAGTTTGCGCCTTGTAACAAGAAGCCAGCGTGTTAGCATAGCTTTGAAAAAAACCACCAGTGAAACAAGCAGTATCGTGAGTAACAACCTGTCGGAGAGGTATCTTGCTGCGTAAAAATAACCCAGTGCGGCTGTTATTGAAATGCCTGCCGGCAGAATCAAACACAACGGATACCAGATATATTTGAGACGGGCAATCCATCCCTCCGAGTGACGCTTCAGAAAGACAAGCATCGCGATGAAAGTAAGGCGTCCCGCGGAATTATAATAACTCCCTTCCTGCTGCGACTGGAGAATTTTGAAAACGAATATAAGCGGAACGACTATAATGAAAAACCAGCGCAGATTACTTCTTATGGTCTCAAGCGCCTCGTCTCTCACGCGGAAGTGGTCTGACATCAGGCCGGACGGCATAGTCAGGTGGCGGAGCAGCTCGAGAACAAAGATAGTTACAGTCAGGTAAAGCAGTCCTTCCGAAAGAGCCTGAATAAAATTGCTGCCAGAGGCATCCTCGGACAGGCGCCATTCAAGAAATAAAATCAAAATAGGCCATGTCACTGCAAGCAAAATAGTTAGTAAAACGACGTTGAGCGTATGTTTGTAACTATCGGTAGCTACATCGGAAACTTTTTTTGACACATCCTCGATCATGCCATGAATTTTACGATGCAGTCCCAGAGAAAGCGCGAATAGTGCGATTATACTTATATACGCAAAAGGATTCTTTTTAAAATCTCCCCAGAGAAATCCTGCAGCTTGCAGCCAGTTTTGCGGCGAGACGAGCCATTGAATCGCCCCTCCCATTTCCGGGATATTTGCCAGGCTGAATGTGGAGCTTGTTTTTACCCAGAGCAGGTTGGTATCGATAAAATCAGCGTATCCCTGTACCGTGTTTATGTAAGTTTTTTCATTGCTGTCGAGTGCTGCCAGCTCGAATGAATAAGTCGAATACGATCCTTTAAGGTTCTCGAGTATGTCTCGCTGTTTTTGAAGCTGGCTTATAAGATTCTGTCGTTCTGATTCACTCAAGGGAGTTCTTCCGATTAAGTTATCAGCGTATTGCTCTACATTTCTGAGGTCCCACCACTTTTTATCGTATCTGGCATAACTTATCTGTGCATCTGCTATTTCCGCCAGACTTGTTTTAAGCCTCTGCTCGTTCTGTTGTACGTTCGGAAGCTCGCTGCGTTTGATAAGAAGATCGGCACCCAATGCAAGAGAGATTTTTTTATGTGCCTGCTCTACCATATCTCTGGTCGCATTAGATTCTTTTCTTATTGCATCGAGTTTAACGTCAATTTGATTTTTATACTGCGTTGTGTCGTTAATCCTTTTTGCAAGCTCAGCCTGCTCGGCAGCCAAATCGACATTTTCCTTGATAACTTTCTGAATGACTTCGGGCGTAGAAGGCTGGGTCTGCTTTTGGGCTTTTTCAGCTTCTTCCTTGGCGACCTGTGCTTCCCTTCTGCGAATGTCGTTGACTTCCTGCTGCCAGAATTCCATGTTTTTTTGCGCAAGCGCAAGTTGACGCGAAGCCAAATCTCTTTTTGCCGAAAGTACATCCCTTCTGGCGTCGTAGGAAAGTAATTCCTGAGTATTGGCGTTGATTTGGGCTTTCAGTGATTTTTTCTGAGCTTCCAGGAGCGCAAGATTCGCTTTGTCTAATTCCGTCGCATTCGCTTCAGTTGGAAGTGCGGCGATTTTCTTGTCTATTTCCCCGATTTTCTGCTGTGCCGCGTTCGATTCTTCCGGAATCTTAACTCTGCGATCTGCTCTTCTCTTAGGTTCGTTTTCCCAGTATTCCGAGTTTTTCCTGGCCTGGTCGAGAGTTAGTGTTGAAGTTGTAAGCCTTTGTTCTGCTTCTGTAAGTGTAATATCCTCGGACACCTTGGGCGGCACGAAAGAAGTGAGCTTCGAAAGCTCCTCTTTCGTTTTTTGCAGCTCCGAAGGCGCGTCCTTCAGCTTCTGGCTGAACTCATTCGCGTCTGCTTCATACTTCTGTGCCTGCTTTAATTGGGCTATTGCCTGATCATAAATGTTATTTATGTCTGTTTTATCTGTATCAGTCAGCTCATTTGATTCCGAAATCCGTTTTTGCTCGTCCTGGAGTCCTTTTACAGTTAAATTGACAGTCGCAGTGCTCTGTGTGGTTTCCGGAACTGCTGAAACGATGGAGTTTGTGGAATTGTCGTCTTGGATCGTTGCAGAAGAAGCGTTGTTAGTCGCGGCAGACTGGCTGGCGGCAACTGCAACACTTGCACAAAAAAGCATAATAACAGGTACGAGTATAAGGAATCTTGTTTTCATATTATGTTGCATAAATCCGGTTCTTTGCCTGCAACGCATAGCTTTTCTCCGAATCTGGCTTACTATTTTACTTATATTACTTCCATAAATGTTTCCATAAGTATAATTTGGCTATGTATAATAGCAAAGAAAAAATAAACGGGCTTTTCTGTACGAAAGCTGTTTTGCTATTCCAGTTGGCGATGTTATAATGTTGGACAGTGATAAATATTTCGCAGAAGCCTTTTATTGACATGTAAAAAGGAGAATAAAATGAAAAGCGTTAAGTATATTGTTATGGCAATTCTATTGACGGAGGCAATTATGGTTTACAGTGAAGAAGCACAAAATGCACCCACTACCGGCGCGACGGATAAAAAACAGGCCCAAGCGGATGTAAACGACCCAAACACGACGATTTCCAAACTGGGCTTCGAAGTGGACACTATTAGAACAAATGCAGGCGATTTGAAAATCACTTTTATTCGTCATGCGACTATGATGATGGAATTTGCCGGGAAGATAATTCACATCGATCCCGTTTCCAGGGAAGCGGACTATACGAAACTTCCCAAAGCGGACCTGATTTTAGTGACTCACGAGCATGGTGATCATCTCGACGCAAAAGCCATAAATCTTCTCAAAAAAGATACAACGCAATTGGTCTTGACAAAGACATGTGCTCAACAAGTTTCCGGCGGCATAATCATGCAGAACGGTGATACGAAAATAATCGAAGGTTTGAAAATCGAAGCAGTTCCCGCCTACAATCTTGAGAAGGCTTTCCATCCGAAAGGGCAGGGTAACGGCTATGTCATCACTTTCGGTGATAAAAGAGTCTATATCGCCGGTGATACGGAAAATATTCCTGAAATGAAAAATCTCAAGGATATTTATATCGCGTTTCTGCCGATGAACCTCCCCTATACGATGACTCCAGAAATGGTCGCAGACGCTGCGAAAATTTTTAAGCCGAAGATTCTGTATCCCTATCATTATGGTCAGACTGATACGAGCAAAATAGTTGATCTGCTGAAGGACTCAGGTATTAAAGTCCGTATCCGCAAGATGCCGTAATTAATGATCTTTCTGCCCGGGATACAACATTGGAGAACTAAATGCCCGCAACAAAAATTGTCGCAACATTAGGGCCTGCAAGCAGCAGCTATACTGTTTTGCGCAAGATGTTCGACGCAGGACTTGATGTAGTGAGACTGAATTTCTCGCATGGGAGCTGGGAAGAACATCTCGAACGCATAGAGCTCGTTCGTCAGTTAAACAGGAAATACAGACGTCACATCCGAATAATGCAGGACCTCGAAGGATTTAGAATAAGAGTCGGGCGTTTCCGGAACGAAAAAACAAAACTGCTTGTAAACAGAACAACAGTCTGGCTTACCAACGATGAAAAAGCACAAGGTCCCAAAACAATTCCGTTCGATTACGAGGGCGACCTGAGCAGGATTAAACCTGGTCAACTCATTTTTATTGATGACGGAAACCTTAGCTTAAAAGTGAAAAGTTCCTCCGAGAAAAGCATCAAAGCGATTGTTGTCGAGGGAGGTATTCTTAAGGAAAGGAAAGGTGTAAATATTCCCGATGTAAAGCTCAATTTTTCGAGCATGACTGAAAAGGATAAAAAGGATATCTTTTGTGCGTAATAAAGAAGACGTTCTCGAAGCGGCTGAATTGATAAAGCCCAAATTGCCAAAATGCAAAATTGTCGCAAAAATCGAAAATCGCGAGGCAATAAACAATATCGATTCGATAATAAAAGTTTGTGACGGAATTATGATAGCCCGCGGCGATATGGGTGTATCACTGCCAATTTACGAAGTTCCCATAATACAAAAAATAATAATAAAAAAATGCAACGCCGCGAAGAAATTCGTAATAACCGCAACTCAAATGCTCGAGCATATGACAGAGCACAGCAGGCCTACACGTGCAGAAGTCACAGACGTTGCAAATGCTATAATCGACGGAACCGATTATGTGATGCTATCCGCTGAGACCGCCGCAGGTAAATTCCCTTCAGAATCAGTGGAAATGATGAACAATATAATCAAATTCACCGAAAGAAACAGGCCATAGGCTTCAGACCAAAGACTATAGATCCAAGTCTTTCATTTTTGGTCTTGGGTCTCAGGCCTGATTTTTTTGCATCCATAAAATCATATCGTATATTTTACATATAAAGCTGGAGAAGTTCACGCAGGTTTGTTGCGCACAACGGGCTATAGTTTCTTAAGTATGGGCAGGTAAAATATGCGTACGATAAAAGGATTTTGGCTGCATAAGAATGGTAAAATCTACGCTATCGAAAGCGACACATTCGGCAATATCATAGGCGGAATCGGTCCCCTCGATACCGACGACCTACGCGGACTCGAAAGCTACGACTACAGGTCTGCAATCAACGACTGGCTCAAAGACGCAGTCGCACAAAAACAACTCCGAAGAGTCAATCTCACCATAGTCAACGATTAATTTTTTCGC
>JARRRJ010000319.1:0-3719 GCA_037380865.1 Sedimentisphaerales bacterium | reverse complement strand
TGGAGGGCTTTCGGGAAGAAAGTATTTATCAGCACGCCGAGGAGCAGAGGTACAATCATCATGCCGCCGGGAATACGCTCAATCGTTTTCTTTATTTCCATCGATACTCCATAAGTGCCTGGCTAACTGTAGAAAACGCGCCCGGCAGGACTCGAACCTGCAACTTTCGGATTCAAAGTCCTCATTGCTATTCCTAAGTATTGCAATGATAATTAGTTACAGCACTTTTTTGCGTTAAAATGAGGTTTACACGTGGTTAGAAAAGTGAAAAAACTAAAATATACATTTTCAAAAAGTAGTTTATCGCTGGCGATTGACGCAATAATGCCGTTATGCTATGCTGTGTATTCTTTCCTGTTCGATTATCTATAATTTCGCAAGCAGCCATATCTGTCAATCCAAACACATCATCAATCTCTCGATAAGCTAATAAACCTGCATCACGGGTGATTTTCACTCCATGAAATTCGAGCTTCAATTTTTTATCAAAATTAACTGTTAAAGCATCCTTTTTGCTTTCACCCATTGGGTACTCCAGTTTTAAATGGTATAATGTGGCTTTTGAATAATCTCCATAAACTTTAAGCTATCATACTATCATATTTAAATTTCTATGTCACGAACTATCTGTGAAATCCGAGTTTAAACATTTATCATTTGGAAATTTGATATTGTTTGGGATTTAGTGTTTAGTGCTTAGGATTTTAAGAGGTTTGGTATGAACAAATTCTCTTGTTTGACAGAATATTAGTTGTCTTTTTCAGAGCTTTCGCTATAATAAATGGTTTTATATGGGGTTTTATATATGTCAAAAGAACTGAGTGCACTTTTAATTGCGGCTGCTTCGATAGGCTTCTTCCATACGCTTTTCGGGCCCGACCATTATTTGCCCTTTATAATGATGTCCTGGGCGAAAAAATGGTCCGGGCTTAAGACGGCACTGATAACGTTTCTTTGCGGCCTGGGCCATATCGGAAGTTCCGTAGTTCTTGGCTTTTTAGGAATATCGCTGGGCCTGGCTATCAAAGGTCTTGTAAATGTCGAGTCTGTAAGGGGCAACCTCGCCGCATGGCTGCTTATCGCCTTCGGCCTTCTTTATATGGTTTGGGGTATTCGCAAGGCTTTCAGGAACAAGCCGCATGAGCACAGCCATGCTCATGCCGGAAAATTCTTCCACAAGCATGTTCACACCCACGAAAGCGGCCACGTGCACGTTCACAACGAAGAAGGCAACATCAGCATGACGCCCTGGATTTTATTTGCTATTTTTATTTTTGGTCCGTGCGAGCCTCTGATTCCGCTTCTGATGTATCCCGCCGCGGAGAACAGCCTTTCTGGCTTATTACTCGTTACAGGTGTTTTTGGCGCAATAACCATTTCCACGATGCTGGCCGCAGTTCTTTTAGCAAGGGCAGGCATTAATTTTCTTCCCCTGAAAAAAGTCCAGCGTTTTTCGCACCTAATCGCAGGCACAAGCATCTTCCTATGCGGCCTGGCTATCCAGTTCCTCGGACTGTGACAAGAAACCTTACAGAAGATAGTTCCAAGAGAATCCGCTCATTTACTTTTCAAATAAACTATATTAGCAAAGGCCGATTAATCATTACGTTTGGTAAAGCCTTTTTCAAATCATTTATTTGCTGAGGTGTTAGTTTATTACAATTTCTTATCTCAATTATCTTAAGATTTGTGAGTCTCTTAAGGGGTTCTAAACTGGAAACCTGTGTACCGCCAATTATAAGCACTTCGAGATTTATCAAATCCGTAAGAGGCTCGACGTCTGATATTTGAGTCCGTTCGAGATCAAGCTCTCTCAATTTTGTAAGATTCCTTAACGGTTCGAGGTCTGAAACCTTGGTACTCGGAAGACAAAGAACTTCTAATTCTTTCAACTGTTTTAAGGGGGATAGGTCAGAAATTGGCGCTGAATCAGTTATATAAAGTTTTTTCAGATTTTTGAGTTCTTTTAGAGGTTCGAGATCTGTAATTTGTGTTCCAAAAATATTAAGAAGTTCAAGACCTTTTAGGTCACTTAAAGGTTCAAATTCTGAAATTGCAGCACTGTTCAAACTAAGCTGCTTCAAATTTGATAATCCCTTAAGTAAATTTAGATCAGAAAAATTGGAATCGCTTGCTAAAAATGTTTCCAGCTTAGCCAGATTTTTAATAGGTTCGAAATCTGTTATCTTATTACCTGGATAAAGACTTTTAAGGTTTGTTAGTCCTATTATGGGTTTAAGGTCTGATACCGGCGTGAGAAAAAAAGTAAGATGTTCAAGATTATTCATTTTCCTTAATGGATCGAGGCTGGATATTTTAGTACCGGCAAACTCAAGCTCCTGCAAGTCTCTTAACTCCTTTATTGAATCAAGATTGGTAACCTGAGTATGATTGATATTAAGTTTCTGCAGATTTGACATATTCTTTAGTGCCTTGAGGTTAGAAATCTTATTCCAGCTTAAATCAAGCTCATTGATTTTTTTCAAATTTTTTACCACATTGAAGTTAGAAATCTGAAGCCCGTTCAAGTGAAGAATTTCCACGTTTTTCAGATGCTTTAAGGGAGATAGACTTGGTAGCCGCATCGATCCTGCAAAGTCGCTATTTGTAATGGCAAGCTCCTTAAGATTTTTTAGAGATGAAAGAGGTCTGAAGCTTTTAATATTAGTATGGTAAATTTTAAGAGTTTGAAGTTTTTTGAGTTTTTTTAGAGGTCTTATATTCAGCGGAGTCTTTTCAGGGGGCCCTAATACATGCAGCTTCATAAGTTCTCTTCGCCAGCCAGGTATTTGTGTTTCAGAGTAGTGAAGACTGTTTAGCGCAAGTATCTGCAAATTGGTAAATTTCTCAAGAAACCTTAAATCAGAAATCTCTCTATCGCTCAGATAAAATTCCGTAATTTTCGCAAAATCTTGGTCTGTCAACTCATTCAGCTCTTTATTCAATTGTACTGCGGCCGCCTGTCGGATGACAGCTTCGCTGGCCGGATCAGCAGGCGGCTCGGCATACATAAAAACAAAAACAGGGATTATTATTAGAATAATTAGAACCGCCGGGATTATATATCTCGACCGTGAACGCTGCTTTTGAGTATTTGTTTCGTTTTTCATTATAAAATTCCCAATTAAATCTCTGGATGAAATTATACCGAATAATCGAGATTCTGTCGCGAAACAAATAAATTTTAATTTCCGAGCATTTTTAGGAGATTTTGTTTTGAGAGAAGATTCAAGTCTTTCTGTTTCTCAAGGAATGGACGAACATCTTCGATTACACTGTTCCAGTTGTATTTTGAAATACTTTTTGCTGTTTCTTTTCTCCAGTTCTCTTTGGTGATTTTTCCGCCGCTCCAGCCTGTTTGTTTCAAGGCATTGTTCAGAAATGCAATATTAGGCTCAGGCCAGGTTCTTTCAGAAAGATACCACATCAAATCATAAATGTCCCTGCCCTTTACATATCTGCGGCTAAGCAAAGCGTGAAGCTTACCCGCCAGCATTGAGCTTTTATTATAATGCTGCAAGTTCAGTAAAACATGTCTGCGAACAATGCTTGTTTCGAATTCCGCACCAGCAGGCGGATTTGTGTCAATCTCAACTTTAATCGAGATAGTCTCGGACCTGTGCGATGAAAGACCAAGCTCGTAAAGCAGGCTTTCGAACTTCAGGAAAGCAGATTTAACTGTTTTCTCGGTTTTTGCTTTTATTGTCAATTTATAATTT
>JARRRJ010000318.1:0-4570 GCA_037380865.1 Sedimentisphaerales bacterium | reverse complement strand
GTTATCGCCCTTATCTTTGCGGCATTGACCATTGAACTTTTGATTATTGCTTCAGCGTGGGTCGCAGGCTCAATGACACCGGACCCGGAGAATGGAAAGTATATCCTCATCTATGCAGCAAGACATCACATGCCTTTGATTCTCGGGATGTTTTTCATGGTCACAGTTGTCGGCATAATAATCTCGACTGCAGATTCTTTTCTTCTTGTTCCTGCAACAAGTTTCATCAATGACGTGTATTCCACTTACATCAATCCGAAAGCAAACCAGAAGCGGGTTGTGTTCATCAGTAGGGTTTTAGTAGTTGCCTTTGGTGTAATTGCCTACCTGGTAACTCATGCCTTTGCGGAAAATACAGGCTTCTTCAAAAAGGCACTATATGCTTATACAATTTATGGCTCAGCAATAACTCCGACACTTGTCGCGGCCTTATTCTGGAAGCGCGCAACTAAAGCCGGCGCAATAGCTTCCATCATCGCTGGCGCTTTAACTACTCTCTTGTGGGGGGGAGTCATAAGAGACCATTTGCCGTCTCAGGCAGCTGACCTCGAAGCAGTTTTGCCCGCAATAACACTATCAGTAATCTGCCTTATAGTCGTAAGTCTTTTAACATCACCAAAAGCTGTTCGGAGTAATTGATAAATGTTTCCAGCAGATACATATATTCAAAGAAGGCGGCTGTTAGAAACACATCTGGCTTCAGGTATCGTACTATTTATGGGCAACGAAGAATCACCCATGAATTATACATCCAATATTTATCCATTTCGTCAGGACAGCTCATTTTTGTTTTATTTTGGACTGGATAAACCTCGCCTGGCTGCTGTGATAGATATAGATCAGCAATCGCAAACAATCTTCGGTGATGACCTTACAATCGAAGAAATAGTCTGGACAGGCCCACAGTCTTCGTTGCAGCAGATTTGCGAGAAGGTCGGAATCTCGCAAACCAGGCCGCTAAACCAGCTAAAATCTCTAATTGAAAAAGCACTTAGCCAAAATAGAACAGTTCATTATCTGCCGCAGTACAGAGCCGAAAATATTATTAGACTGAGCGAGCTTCTTAATATCGTGCCTGCAAAAGTCAATCAAAATATGTCAGAAGATCTCATACGCGCAGTAGTTGCTCAGAGATCTGTGAAATCAAACGAAGAAATTGAGCAAATCGAAGCAGCTATTGAGATCACGAAGCAAATGCATGTTGCTGTTATGCAAAATTCGAAGCCGGGTGTCTGTGAAAAAGAAATTGTTGGAATGATGGAGAGCATAGCAATATCCAACGGCGTCATGTTCGCCTTTCCTGCAATCTTTTCCATTCACGGCGAAACGCTTCACAATACAAGCTGGGATAATGTAATGCACTCCGGCGATATCGTCATAAACGATTCGGGCGCAGAATCACCTTTTCATTATGCAGGTGACATTACACGCACAATCCCGATTGGAGGCAAGTTCTCACAACAGCAGCGTGAAATTTACCAGATAGTATACAATGCCCAACAGGCCGCTATCGAAGCAATCAAGCCTGGTGTTGAATTCAGAAATGTCCACAAACTTGCGGCGACTGAGCTTATGGCGGGACTGAAAGAGCTTGGATTAATAAAAATATCGCCGCAGGAGGCAGTTGAAGCAGGCGCTCACACATTATTCTTCCAGTGCGGCCTCGGACATATGATGGGACTCGACGTGCACGATATGGAGTGCCTCGGAGAAGACTATGTCGGTTATACAGACACGATAAAACGCAGGAATGAATTTGGCTGGAAATGGCTCAGATTAGCAAAAACTCTCGAGACTGGATATGTAGTCACAGTCGAACCGGGCATTTATTTTATCCCGCATCTAATCGACCTGTGGAAATCAGAAAACAAGCTGACCGACTTTATTGACTATGCGAAGCTCGAAAAATACCGAACTTTCGGCGGCGTACGAATCGAAGACGATGTTCTTGTAACTGATAGCGGGTGCCGTACGCTCGGCCCGAAAATACCAAAAAAGATTGACGAAGTGGAAGAAATTACTTCCTCCTGAATCCTTGTTATTTTGGTACGAAGCTGTTTATGAAATGTTTGATATGTCACTATAAGGAGTTGATGCCGCCGTGGGTTTCAATCAACTTCTGGAAAAGGGTCAAGCTGACAGGCTCTTCAAGTTGTTCTTCAGCTTGCCAGCCCCTGCGGCCTCTTCCTCTCCTTCTTTGATGTAAAAATGCGGTTGCGAACGTGCTCGCCTGTTTATAAAGAATTTTTATATCGAATACATATTCAAGATCGCTACCATTCTCATCTGACTCACCTCAGGAAGGTATGCGTTCCTGAACCGATATTGTCGAGATAAACATAATTTCCTTCTTCAACGCCGACATTTTGTTTGCCGTCCACATTTATGCCAGCGGTGGCTGCTGTGCCTTTAGGAACGTAAACTTTAGCTTTCATATTATCGGGAATTGTCAACGTCATCGAATAACGATCGCTCGTCCTTTCCCATCTGACACTTACATCCCCGCGGTCGGTCGGAAGCGTTCCATTTGCCGAGGTAAGTTTTTGACCGAAGTCGAGAGGCTTGACTTGAATTTTCTCATGCTGAGGTTCGAGCGGCTTGATTCCGAGAATATACTCTTCTATTCCAAGCAAGCCTGCGGCACCCCAGGGGTGTGACATGCTTTGACCGCTGGTATCTGCATCCCATGACTCCCAGGTTGCAGTGCCGCCGCGAGCAATGGTCCTGGCCCAGCCGTCCCAGTTTGTATTTGTATACAAGTCTATCAGGTGAGGACCCTGGTCAGCCTGGCCGAGAGCTTCAGGAAGCCATCGTACTGTCACCATTCCACAACTCATCTTAAGCTCTTTGATTCTGGATACAACTGCATCGACATTTGCTGAAGGAACAATTCCCATGGCCATAGGAAACATGTTTGCGTGCTGTGAGACATGCGTGCTTTGGGATTGGTCGGGATATAAACCGTCAATATAGACGCCTTCGTTGTTGAGCAACTTTGAGTTGATTGCGTTTTGCATGTCACGTGCTTTAGCCTGGTATGCATCCCTGTCTGCTGTGTTGCCGAGCACGTCAGCAATTTTCGAGATGATATCGAAATCGATATAAGCGTAGGCATCCACGACGGTGCGTGACTCCGTTGACATGTCGTAGCCGTATCTCATTTGGGCAGGCCAATCGATAATACCGTATAGATATGAGCCTCCTCCGCCGGCGAGGTTATGAATCAGGCCAGTTGCGGAAATTTTATAAACATTGACATACTCGGCTACTTTTTTTATCCTGTCATAATTGTCCTTCAAGAACTGGCTGTTGCCGCTTTGCATATAATAATCCCAGACCCAAACAAGATAGGATTGAGTATAATCCGGAATGTCCCTTCGTCCGTCCGAATTTGGATAAACAGCGTTCAATCTGCCGTCGGGCCAGTACTGGTCTTGTGAATCGAGAAATTCATTCAGGACTCTGAGGTTCATAGCTCTGTCGCCCATTGTGCTCAGAGCAGTTGCTCCCTGCGACCAGCCGTCACCGAGAAATCCACCTTTCTCTCGTGTGGGTGTATCCACAAATTCTTCCTGTGCTCCAAGAATCAGGGAACGCTTCATCAAGTCCCAAACCTGGTTGAGCATCGGATTGGATGACTCGAAGCTGGAGCGGGAAGAATCCAGCTCATAATGTCTGCATACAAATTTAACATTAGATGTGTTTACGTATCTCATTCCAAGATAAACCTTCGGATGAAAGACTTCTTTATTGCCATCAAGCATAAAGAAATAGCTCATGTCAGTATTTTGATTCGTGCGTGTGGAAACTGTACCGTCGTCATTCAACGTATATCCGCCGCGTATGTTCACTATAGCTACCGCTTGTCCTCCGGAAAATGTAACTACAGGTTCACCTGCATAGACCTTTCCATAATCAATGACATAAGTTCCGGTTCCAAGCTCGGTAACGGAAACCGGAGAGATTTCTTCTTCAATTAACCTTGTAAGGTCAGGCTGGAGGTTTTGCGTCCAAGGCTCTACTGGAGGAGCACCGATTTCCATAGCCGCTGACCAGGATGAATCGTTATAATCAAGAGCATTCCAATTGTCGATTATTTTTCCGGCATCTATGTACTCGATATATCCGACTCCCTCTCCGCCTCTTCGACGAGGATTTGTTGTTACCCATGCGGGCACTTGAATTTGTTTCCATGTGTCGTCTGTACCGATAACTGTCGAGCTTGAGTCTTCGTACTCAATGACTGCTTTGAGAAGAAATCCCCTGCTGCCTGTAGCTCTGCCCTGGCCTCCGCCGAACCAGTGAGTCATGCATGCAAAGATATTTTCTGCATTTGTCGATAACGCAGAAGTAACATCGTATGTATTATAATATTGATATTGCGGATACTGGTAGGCGGGCCCTTTTCCAATCAGGTTTCCGTTTATATACAGTTCGTAATGATGGCAGGCAGAGACATAGACTGTTGCGCGTTTTATTACTTTGTTGGGAAGAGCAGCTTTCTTGCGATAATAGGTATAATCATCGGCATCATTAGTTTCTCTTTTTACCCATTTTGCTCCGGCCCAGT
>JARRRJ010000317.1:0-3729 GCA_037380865.1 Sedimentisphaerales bacterium | reverse complement strand
TAATCCAGATGCTGATACCGACATTGTCGGTGCTTCAGGAATTTTTTCGACTGCTGATTACAACAGTGATAGAGAATATAGAAAAACAGCCTCTGTCATGAAGCTTGTCTGTAATGGTTACGCAGGAGCGGGGACCATTACGATGGGTGGATATGATTATCATACCGGTGATCGTGTAACAGGTGAAATTAGAGATTATCGCGCAGGCCGTTGTATTGGTGCCTGCCTTGAGTATGCTGCTCGTGTTGGTACGCCACTTATGCTGTATGTATTCAGTGATGGCTCAGTTTCCAGTAATGGAAGAATTGATAACTCTGTATCAACGCAAACATTAAAAGATGGTAGTACACCAATATACGATGGTGGAGCTTCAGGCAAAGGAGAATGGACAAGTGACAATTCGGGCACTGCCTCCTCAATGATATTAGTCTATAACCCCGGTGGTCGTCCAGTTCTTATTGATGACGGTTCAATTCCAGTCGAGCGTAGGCAGCAAATCGGGTATTTCACCAGCGAAGCAAATGTTGTCACAAGTTCATCACCTGCGGCGAATAACGTTGTATCTCTTGTTGATATGGTGTTGCTGAATTATATGGCTTTAAATAATGAACTTGGAAACTTCACTAGCACGTTCCCAGGTCATGGTTTAGGCTCAAACTATGCTGATTATGTAAGCTTTGAAGGGATTTTCACACCTACACCATAATATGCGCATAATGTATATTATGTTAAATTATAACAAGAAGATATTTATTCATGTATTTCAAGAAGTTACATGTGTGTTTTAATGTTAATAATATCTTCAAGATCCTTGCTTTCTGCTACTTATCGCTACCCTTAGTTCTTGGAGTGCCGACCTCCTCCTTTGCGGCTGAACACTCTCATCCAGACAGTAATTCAGAAATACCATGGTTTTATGCTGAACAAGGCATAATGGGTACAGTTGTCTCTGTTAAGCTCCAGCACCCCGATAAAAAAATTGCCCAGAAAATCTCCCAGGATATTTTTGCGCTCATGTGGGACATTAATAATGAAATGAGCAATTTTGAACCAGACAGTCTCTTGTCAAAAATTAATCAGCACGCACATAAACACCCACTAAAAATAACAGATAGATTGTTCGGGATAATTAAGAAATCATTGTATTATTCAGATGTTTCGCATGGCGCTTTTGACATTACTGTCGGTACAATCGGAAAGTTTTATGATTACAGAAAAAAACAGAGGCCACAGGAAAATTTAATCAGGAAAAATCTTAAGTATATTAGTTACAAGAATATAAAACTTGACGATAAAGAGAAAACAATTTACCTAACTAATGAACACGCCAGTATAGATCTGGGTGGTATAGCAAAGGGATATGCGATTTCACAAGCACTGAAAATCCTTCAACAAAATGCGATAAAAAATGCCTATATTACTGCCGGCGGTGACAGTTATGCATTAGGCAGTAAAAATGGCAGACCCTGGTATATTGCTATAAAAAATCCAAGAGACGGTAAAAATAATATTATTTTACCTGTGTCTGGCGTAGCTATATCAACTTCGGGAGATTATGAGCGGTTTTTTATAGAAGACAATATCAGGTATCATCATATTATTAACCCGGCGACCGGTCATTCAGCCACTAAAAGTGTGAGTGTAACGGTAATTGGTCCTTCACCGGAAGACACAGACGCACTATCAACCACCCTGTTTGTTCTTGGTGAAAAGAAAGGTATCGAATTAATAAATACAATTGACGGATATGATGCAATTTATGTCTATCCAGATGGAAAAATGTCTTTTTCAAATGGATTAAAAAGAGAATGATTCTTATGAAGAAAATATTACCCGTATTGCTTATCTTGTTTTTATCAGTGGTTAGTACAGCCTCTGTCTATTCAGCTGAAGAACGCGATTCAAGCAAGCTATCAAAAGACATACAAAACATTAAAAAAGAAATTATCAATCTAAATCGGGATTTATTTATCCTTGAAGAAGATTTGCTATTTCCTGCGAACACACAATTTTCCGTATTTCTTTCAATGGATATTGGTGAATATTTTTCACTTGATTCAGTACAGATAAAAATTGACGACAAAATTGTAGCTAACCACCTGTATACAACAAGAGAAGCTGAAGCTCTGAAGCGAGGTGGCGTGCAAAGGCTTTATCTCGGCAATCTTGCTTCAGGGGAACATGAGATCGTTGCTTTTTTTGTTGGCCAGGGTCCGCAAAAACGTGACTATCGGCGAGGCAGTACGATCAAAATTACAAAAACACCAGATCCAACTTTTGTAGAATTTAAAATCACTGATGATGAAGGCAAACAACAACCCTACTTTAATTCAAAAGTTTGGGAATGACTTTAATGCCGGCAAGATTATTAAATAACGTGTACTTGTTTATCTTTGCTATATTCGTGGCAAGCAGTGCCGCTGTATATGCAAAAGAAGAGAAAAATACTGAATCAAACATCGAGGATCTATTTTACAAAAACACACTTTATCATTATTACAGTGGTGATTATATCTCTGCCTTAACCAGGATATTAGTAAATGAAAAACGCTCACTTGTTGATACTGATAAGGACCGTACAAAAATATTGCAAGGCGGAATATATCTCGCTTATGGTCTCGATTATGATGCCAAAAAAATATTTGAATTTCTAAATACAGAATCTCTCGATGAAGAATTAAAGAATGTTATCTGGTTTTATCTCGGCAGAGATTTTTACGATAACTTTGATTATAAAAATGCAGCAGAATCATTAGAAAGAATCACAAAAGATGCCAGTTATTCTAACAAGCTGGAAAAATTTAATATTCTGTCAAATTCCTATGTATATACCAGTCAAATCAGCAAGCTGGAAAATTTGTTAAATAATGAAAATATTGATGAAAAGGACAAAGTCTATATAAAGTTTAATCTGTCAATAGCATACCTTAGAAATAATCAGCCTCTTAAAGGTAAGAAATTATTAGACGAGATTTCTGACCTTAAAGTTAAAAATGTTATCCAGTCCACTATCTCTGATAAAGCCAAGCTTCACCTGGCGAACATTGCTTTTAATAATAAGAAATACAAAGAATCTATAGACTATATCAATGAGATGAATGCAAACGGCCTTTATTCTGATAACGCCATTTATCTATCCGCCCTATCCCACTCCATTATTGGAAATACCAGGAAAGCATATTCACTTCTGAATACGTTAAAAGTCAGGGAAGAAAGGAGTATTTATAAATATTATTCTGTGCTCTTAATTGCCCGTATTCTTGAGAAAAATGGTAATTTTCAGCAAGCATTAAATGTGCTAAATGATGGTTTACGTTCTATTTCAATTTCCAAACAGGAGCTTCATGCCCTGCTTGAAAAGATTCGCAAAGATTTTTTCCTGACTGGTCTATCAAAGACAAAAGATGGTGACATCATTGTTGCGAATAAAGAATATAAAAAACTTGTTGATGAGCTGATTTTCAGCAAAAGATTCGCCTCTCACTACAATAATTATATTGATTTATTAAAACTCAGGAAAAATATCAATTACTGGAAAACACAAATCCCTCAGTTACGCATTATGCTTGGCGAGAGAGATAGACACTTTAAAGAAAAAAGATCAAAAGTATCAACAACCAAGTTTATAAGAAGTAAAGCAGATTATACTGAACGCTTAGCTCATCTTAAAAGCCAGTATTCGCTAGTACAAAAAAAGGAAGACGCTCATCTATTGTATTCTGAACAGGA
>JARRRJ010000316.1:0-3735 GCA_037380865.1 Sedimentisphaerales bacterium | reverse complement strand
GAGAGGATCGGAAAATCTATGAGTTCGCATGGAGGATAATCCCTCAAACAGGAATGAGTTGCTCTTTTGAAGGAAATAATGGTGCTTACTATCATCGTGTTTATGACAGGTACGGCAATAGCCTTCCAGCAGGCTTACAGGCCGAAGGTTTTAGTTTCGATAAATCACGTCAAATTACTACTGCAAAGTTTAGCTTCGCAACGCAGGACTGGAAAACTGTTTTAAAAATTGAAGATAAAGCAGGCGAAACAACTTTTCTTGATAAACAGCGAATTATATTAAATCCGCCGGAGATTGAAAATGGTCAGATTGTAATACGTTGTTATGACGAGTTCAGGAAGGGGACTGGGGAATATAAAACTGACTTCGGACTCATTTATTATGAAGACATGACATCCAAGACTATTTCTCTTGACCGATACGCAGAAGACATAACTGATGATGAGGAAACAGGTTTGAGAGAACATAAATATTTAATTAACAATTTAAACCTTGGCCAGATAGAAGGAGTATGTTTTCGATATCAGCCTTATAGTTTTGTCATATATAAAAATATTTCCCTTGTTCCGGGAAAGAATCAGGGATTCGAAATTGACGTGCAGGAAGCTGAGGAAAAATAAAATTCTCGAAAAAAATTTAACCATGATAAATAGCAGCCGCATTAAAATTACTGTTGTATTTCTGTTTTTGATAGCTCTTTCTATCGCACTTTACATACGCCGCCCAAAATTAAATTGGGACAAAGGGCTTCTTTCTATCTCTGAAAGGAATTATTATTCCAATCGTTTTGAACGAATCATCAAAAACTGGCAGCAAACAGCACATGAAGCCGATGTATACAGTGAAGATATAATGCCGGAATCATATCAAACATATTTAATTATCGACTTAGAAAAAAAGGCATTCTGGTTAGAAGAGAAGGGGAAAATCAGAGCTGAGAATTATATAGATTTATCTCCAAAAACAAATTGGATCCTTTATCACATTACTCCTGAAGGGAATACCGAACTTCCAGGACGTACAGCACTCAAAATCAGAGGTATCAATCTCGTTCGGATTACTCCGGAAAGGTTTTATTTAGTTGGACAAGGACTGAATGGGTGTTTAGTCGTTGATTTTAATTTGCATTACGAAAATGCCCATTATAGTGACGGTTCATTTGTTATAAGACGGATAAATTTTCAGGCTCCAATAGTAAGTGCAGATAAAATCTATCATTCTATTCTTGTCACTAATGACGAATATAGACAATATTTCGATACATTACCCGATTCGAAGCCCTTAATAACAGAAGATGAAAAAATAAAAGCATGGAACAAAATTGAAAAATATCTGTACATGGAAATCGAAAAACAGTTCCCGAAAAATGGTTACAATCTTGGAAATATTTCAATAGAACCCGGCCCGGATTTTTCTGCTGCACGTGCTCATATAAATGCCCGAAAAGGAAGTATATTAGAAAGAATTACAGGCCATAAGTCTAAGAATGAAGTATTTAATATAGACATCGATAATCTTGGTGATGATATTTGGTACGGAAAAAGTGTCCCTAATCCTTATACTGATCTATCGAAAACGGACGAAAATACCCGAGCACTGAATATTGAATTTATCGCAAGCTCAAATGGAATTATTAAAGGCTCAAAACGCAGGGAGTTACTGAAAAAAGGCAGAGGATTTCAACTGGCCGCTCTTATTCCTGAGTCTAAATGGAAAGCGACGTTATCTAATGGAACTAAATTTGAATTTCTTGGTATACATGAGAATACAAATCCTAACACACAATGGTGGGGACCAGATGGCAGTTATCTGGATTATATACCGAATTATAATAATGAACCATATGATAAATTTTTTATTGATAAGAATATTTTTGAGGTAGCTTGGCGCACAACTCCTTCGACTGTATCCAATATAACACTTGAAGGAAGTACGACTGATTACAGCCATCAACTTATGGATAGATATGGTAATACATATCCAGCACTTCCCGGGGTTAAGGGATTCAGTTTTAGAAATCGCCCTCAAGTTACAACATTTAAGGCAAAGCTAAGTATTACCGATTGGAAAGTACCATTACAAATAAAAAACAAATCTCGAGAAATAAATTTCCTTAATAGAAAAAGAATTATTCTGAATCCACCGGAAATTGAAAACGAACGACTGATAGTAAAATGTTATGAAGAAAGCCATGTAGAATTGACTGAATATAAAACCGATTTTGCGATTATAGTCAATGATGGTTTGAAAACTAAAATAGTTACTCTTGCTTATTGTGGAGAACTTAGAGGACACATAGTTGAAGAAGGCATGGATGAGCATGCATATATTATTAAGGATTATAAAATAGATCAAATTGAAGGAGTGTGTTTTAGATATCAACCATATAGTTTTGTAATCTTCAAAAACATTTCTCTCGTCCCGGGCAAGAACCAGGGATTTGAGATTGAAGTGCAGGAAGCTGAGGAAAAATGAATTATTAGCTTGAGAGTCTTTTGTAAACTGTGTCGATGGTATCTACCATTGTTTCGGGAGCGAATTTTGTTTTTACGGATTCTCTGCCTTGCTCGCCTAAGCGATTTCTTAAATTCTCGTCTTTAATTAGTTCGGCGCAGGCTTCTATAAGCTGCTCTATATTTTTCGGCTCGATTAGCCTGCCTGTGTTTTCGTTGATGACTTCTCTTGCTCCATCGACGTCGAAAGAAATTGCAGGTCTGCCGCACAGGAGCGCCTGCGGCAGGGTGCGCGCGAGACCCTCGCGTAGCGAGCAATGAACAAGAATGTCTGAAGATTGTATCGCGAGAGGAATTTCGCTGGGAGGTAAAAGGCCTGTGAATTTTATTCTTTCTTCGAGGCCAAGCTCTTTTACCTGATTCTTGTATTGGTCCGAAAGATTTCCGTCACCAACAAAGAGCCAGACGCAGTTATCGAATTGCTTCGATAGTGTCTTTGCCGACTCGATAATGTAATCATGTCCCTTGAGCATGAAGAGCCTGGCTATTGTGACAAGTACAATTGCATCTTCGCGGATTGAGAATTTTTGCCTGAATTGGTTTTTTTGCTCTTCCGGAATCGGTTTCAGGAAATCATCCTCTTCGATAGCTGAATATGCGGTGACATATTGATCCTGTTTGCCTATTCCAGCTGCTAATGCCTGATTCGTCATCGCGTCTGCTACACTTATAAAGAAATCCGTTTTCTTTGCCGTGTATTTCTCGATTGTGATATAAAACCTGTTTAGCCAATGACTCTGGTAAGGATGAAAAGCAAGGCCGTGAATCGTGTGAAAGATTTTCATATTGCGCATTGCATGATTCGTATTGCGTAAGTTATACGCAGCAATTCTTCCAAGGATGCCTGCTTTGGCGGAATGGGTATGAACGATGTCAGGCTGCAATTGCCTTAGGATTTTTTTAATTTCGTAATAAGCAGGTAAATCATGCAAAGGATTTATCGCACGCCTGAGTTTATCGACAATAATTATTTTATAACCCTGGTTCTGCGCCTGGTTGAAAAGCTCTCCTTCAGGTCCTAAAGCTGGCCCGGTAATCAGCGTGACATCGTGTCCTCTTTGAGCAAGAAGCTTGCAGGTAATCAAAGTATTTTCCTGCGCCCCGCCAAGTATCAAACGTGTTATTATATGAACGATTTTCAATATATATGCTTAAAATAAAAACTGCCGGCTCCGGGCTTTGGTTTAACTGGGCCAGCTTGAGGTGAAGCTCCTGTTCAAAC
>JARRRJ010000315.1:0-4177 GCA_037380865.1 Sedimentisphaerales bacterium | reverse complement strand
GGATTTCGCATTTAGGATTTCGGATTTCCCGCCAAAGGCGGGAATTGGCTTTGTTTCTCGTTTCGAGCTTCCTGCCGCAGGCGGAATTGGCTTTGTTTTTTCTTTTTCGACACTGATTTCACTGATTTCACTGATTCTTTCTCAACGAGTCATGAGCCGCCGGCCAAAAAAAGCGTCACTTTTTGTAATTTATTTGAACTTTTTCGCATTTTTCCGTTTCTCATCCTCAAGCCTTGTTCATCGCTCGATTTTCACCTTAAGGCGCGTTCTTTTAATGACGATATATTGCCAGGATATATGTACCCGGCTTAATAGTTTTTTGATTAGCAGTACCGAGATGTGTGAAATGGTACATGCATGACTTAAGGTCGTCTGCTTCCTTCAAAAGGAAGCGCTCCCATGAAGCCCCGTGCCCCCAAAAGGCCCAGGGCTTCTTTTTCGCGCTGAAATTAATCCCGATGTTTTTCAACTTCTCACTTTTAACTTTATATCCGATTTTTGTTAGGTATTATACAAACATTTACGCTGGAAGTCAAGAAAAATTTACCACGAATGAACACGAAGATAATTTACTCAAACTGACCAATATTTCTAATATTGATGACATAACTATTGAATTTATAATAACTTAAACACGACTTGTCATTCCTGCGAAGGCAGGAATCCATTGCAGCGATACCCAAGTGGATACCTGCCTGCGCAGGTATGACATTGTGAGTCGGTCAGTTTGAGTAAGGTATTATAAAGAGACAGTGGAGAAAAAGCAAAATCTAAAGCTGCAATTCGAGAAAGGTTTTTTCAGGGAGTTTGCCTATATATGCGAAATGTTTCGCAAGTTCGCTTACTGAAGCGAATCGAAGAACCTGCCGAACCTGGGCTGGTACTTGTCGGTTATGTCGAACGATGTGATTACACCTGTTGCTTTTCCCACGATAAGTCGTCTATCGACGAAACCGAAGAACCTCGAATCTCTGCTGTTGTCCCGGTTGTCACCCATGACAAAATACTTGTTTTCCGGTACGACAATCGGCCTGAAACTTCGCATCGCGTTAATAGACGGAAAGCTCATCACGGCGTGAGAATGGCCGTCCAAATCTTCCATTGCCATATTGCTCTTTTGTTTGACCTTGTCGGACAGATATTGCTCGTACTTTTCATCGATTTGACTGTACTGCAAAGGCGTTCCATTGATGTAAATTTTATTGTTAAACATTGAAAGCGTATCACCGGGGATTGCTATGACTCTTTTAACCAGTCTGACGCCGTCGTCGGGAGAAAAGCATACTATAATATCCCCGCGCTTCGGGTCAGACCACTTGGCGATTCGATGGAGGGTGAGAGGGAATCTCAGGTCGTAGGCGACTTTGTCAACGAAGATCAGGTCTCCTTCGAGAATTGTCGGATTCATCGAGCCTGTCGGAACCCAGTTCCAGTCGGCCAGAGAAGATTTGAATGGAATAATTACAAAGAGTATAAGAAAGATGAACAGACGCCATTCTTTCCATTGTTTCCTGATATAGTTTTTAATATCAATTTTCTTCATTTTCCTGCAAATTCTATTTCTATTGACATATAAAGCATAATTAATACTCAAATTTCGTCCAAATGTTCAGTTTAACACTAATCAGCAGAGTTGTCATGCAAAATATTAAAAACGCGTCGTACTAAACTGGGGCGCTCGCAAACATCGCATTTTTCTGTTGACTGCTGTATTCGAATAAAATATATTCTTTGCAGATCAAACAAGGACATTCAACAGAGCTGCAGAGAAAGACAGGCTATGTTTGAGAACATCATATCAGTACTTACAAAGGCACAATGGGATAAGAGTGAGGGCTTGCTGAATATGATAATCTCCCGCCTGCCTCCTCGATAATCAAGGTTTAATCGTGAGAAGGAGACCCTCTATGAAACACGCGATTGCATTTGCAATTATGCTCGGCTGGACTACTATCGCTTTCGGATTGACAGGCCAGCCTGGAATACATGACCCGTCAAAAGTTATTGAATGCGATGGGAAATACTACTGTTACGGAACGGGAGGCAACATTCCAATCCTTGTATCGGACGACGGCTGGACATGGCGCAGCGGCGGAAATGTAATGTCGCACCTCGATGGCGGCCGAGCCGGCCAGGAAACACTCCAGTACGCAGGCGGGAACTCGGGCACAAGTGTATGGGCACCCGATATCGTGAAAGTTGGCAATAACTACTTCTTGTACTATGCTCTCTCGGGGCGCTCATCGCGCCGTGGTAGGCCTTCTCACAAACAAAACACTTGATCCTGAATCCCCGGATTATCAATGGATCGATGGCGGGCCAATCGCCTGGTCGCGAGGTGAAGGTATCGACAATCTTCATGCAATCGATCCGGGCATCATGTACGATCCAAACAATAACGTACTTGTGCTGGTATATGGCTCTTACTACGGCGACACCCGTCTGGCAAAACTCGACCCTAATACAGGCAAACGTATCTCAGGCGGACCTTCCGACGATACAGTAGTAGCCAACCAGTCAGAAGCTCCTGTTACAATATATCATGACGGCTGGTACTACCTTCTAACTAACAAGGGAACGTGCTGCGCAGGCGCAACTTCCACTTACAACATACGTGTGGCTCGCTCGAGAAATATCGACGGACCTTATATTGATGATCAGGGCATTACGATGGCCCGCGGCGGAGGACAGCTGTTCGTTGCTTCAGGTGATCGCAAAATCGGCCCGGGTCATTTCGGTCTGCTCGATCTTGGTGACGGCGTTCAGAAGTTTTCATGTCACTACGAAGCTGATCTTGATCACACGGGAAGCGTGCTTGATATTCGCTCGCTGATGTGGCGTGACGGCTGGCCGATTGCGGGCGACAATGTCAAGGAAGGAACATACCAGATAATGAGCAATCGCTACGGAACTGTATTGGAATTAGCTGTGCCTGGCATACCTGTTACGGGAAGACGCGGTCGCGGCGGCATGATGAGAGGATCTCGAGGCGGAACTCGCGGTAGTACACGCGGCTCAGCGAGAGGAGCTGCGCCCGCCGGAGCACCTGAAGCTGCAACGGTCAACGGAATCAGTCCCGAGGCAACAGTCGAGCAGGCATCTCAAAACTGGTCCAAAGAACTGACGGAAGTACGTGCGGCTCCTTACCTGCTCCAGGCACAGCAGCAATGGGCGATTATTCCCTTAACTGATGAAGGTGGTTATCCCGGTTCGCCGTATTTCAAGCTCACTATCGCCGGCACAGACTGGACACTTACGACTACTGAAGATGACGAACTGATTATGATGCCGTCATTTACTGGTGCAGATGAGCAGATATGGCGCATTGACCAGATGGCTGACGGCTCGTACCGCTTCGCTCCCAAATCGCGCCGAGACAATCTTGCTCTGACTTCTATCGGGCGCAGCTCTGTGACTCTGGCGCCGTTCACAGAAGACAACCCGAATCAGCGATGGCTTATTAAGCGTCCATAGGTTCTGAATATATGATTTTGAATCATTTGCAGGGAACTGGGTGAACTTAAGTAATAAAAAGGAGACTTTATGAAAAGAGTAATATCCATTTACTAATCAAATTAACGTATTCAAACCTGACCAGGACGGCTTCATCCAGAACTGGCTCGTTCTCGATCCGATTCGCCTCTCGGGTATCCAACATACTAACGAAGGTATCTATTTCATCGTTTCCCGAGAGTCTTTCAGCGATTTGCTTAGCGCTATGCCCAAAGCCGACGACACAGTCACGATAGATGGTTCGAGTTATCGCTGGCGAACAGTAAGCTGCGCGCCTGGATACGTAGTTGATCTTACAGGATATGCTGCCAAGCTGAACCTGCCGGTGGTGAATGTAATTTTCTGGGGAATAGCGTATATAACAGCGCCGGAGGAAATGGTGGATGCACGTCTTGCCATCGGCTCTGACGATTCTTCAATATGGTGGGTCAACGGCAAAGAAGTCATCGGCGCTTACGGCGTTCGTCAAACCGCAACTGATGATAACGTCTCAAGGCGACTTACTCTTAACAGAGGTGTCAATATCGTCCGCTTTTATGACGCTCGACAAAGACCGATTACCAATCTTATAATTTCGCTCGTTCCACCCACTTCAAACGAACAACAAACCACGCCGGGACAGCACGGCACACGAGGTCAAAGGGGAACACGCGGTCTGAGAGGC
>JARRRJ010000314.1:0-4714 GCA_037380865.1 Sedimentisphaerales bacterium | reverse complement strand
AATCGATACCCTCGCGCAACTTCGCAGCGATAAGGACATAGTATTTATCCTCATAAGCCAGGGGAGTCGCTTCGATGAATTTCGCTCGATGTCCCAGGCTCGAGGGCTGGACACTGTGCTTTTCCTCCCCTTTCAAAAAAGAGAGGAATTGTCTTACAGCCTCAGTGCCGCACATGTACACCTGATAACAAACAAGAAAGGTCTTGAAGGAATCCGGGAGCCATGCAAAGTCTATGGTATTCTCGCGGCAGGCAGACCCTTCGTCTTAATCGGCGATCCCCGATGTGACGCTGGTGATATTGCTTTCGAGCACGATGTGGGCGTTGTAGTTGATGAAGGTGACACTGTAAAGCTTGCTTCCACAATACATAATTTAAAACATGCTCCAGGTAAATGGAAGCAAATGTGCCTGGCTGGCAGAGAAATATTCGAGAAGCGCTATGATGCGATATATGCCATAAATTGCTTCGAAAATGTTCTTTTGAACACCTGTAAATCCCGGACTTCTCCGAGCACGATACTGAAAAACAGACACGAGGTCGAGCGGGAGGTCAAAATAGCTCACGGAAACAAGAATGGCTAAGAAATAATTTGAAGGTATGACAGTGACATAGAATCCGGAGGACGAAAAATGCAGATAACACAAAAGCTTATTAGTCACCGATCCGACGCCTCGACGGTAATGGAGGACAGTCGTCGTACTTTCTACGATAACAATTTTACCGGCACCGGTGTTCCAGGCAGGCAATTTCAGACTATCGGGCTATCCATAGTGACAAGCAACATTCTTGACCTGATCGGTAATACGCCCCTGATGCAGTTAAAGGGAGAGCGAGTCTTTGCAAAAGCCGAATTCCTCAATCCAGGCGGCAGTATAAAAGACCGAGTTGCGTTTGCAATGCTTGATGACGCCAGACGAGAGGGAAAGCTTAACGACCAAACTATCGTTTGTGAGCCTACGAGCGGTAACACAGGTATCGGGCTCGCGCTTGTAGGCAGGATAATGGGTTATCGCGTAAGAATTGTTATGCCCAAAGGAATGAGCGAGGAGAGAAAGAAATTAATCAGAGCCCTCGGCGCAGAACTTGTCCTCACGCCTGACGAAGAGGGAATAAGCGGAGCGATCCGTCTTGTTAGAGAAATGGCGGAACAGGATAGCAGAATTTATATACCTCAGCAGTTTGAAAATCCGGTAAATCCGCGAGCACACTATGAGCAGACTGCCAGAGAGCTATGGCACCAGATGCAGGGAAGAATAGACTGTTTTGTAGCGGGCGTCGGAAGCGGCGGCACACTTCAGGGTGTGGGAAAGTTCCTGAAAGAACAAAACAAAAAAATAAAAATCGTTGCAGTAGAGCCTGAGAATTGTTCAGCACTCATGGGCCATGAACCGGGTCTTCATCAGATTCAGGGTATCGGCGACGGATTTATTCCCGCTGTGCTTGACACGTCACTCATTGACGACGTGATAGAGGTCTCAGACGACGCTGCGATAGAAACCACAAAGGACCTAAGCAGGGATTCTGGATTGCTTGTGGGAATCAGCTCGGGCGCCAACGTTTGGGCCGCACGTCAACTGACTTTTGAAATATCTGGAAATATAACAACAGTTTTACCTGACCGTGCTGAGCGATATTTCAGCACCGCTTTGATGTGATTTGCGCGCCGAGGAAAGTCAGAGAAAATACAATAGAACTTACAGGAAAGTGGGGGTATTAGACAATGGAAATTAATCAGGAATCATGCCACGGGATGTTTGAATGTTTAGAAAGAGGATCACGCAAAAATATTCTCAGTCCGCTGCTCAGGATTCACCAGAAACTTAGAAGTTACCTGGTCTGGTGGGTTGAAAATCTTGGCTGGCGTGCGGCTGTCAAACATATATTGACCAGAGTATTCAGACCTTCATCACACGTGAAGAATCAGCCGCTGCTTTGCAGGGCAAATGTGAATCAACAGTCTTACAATGGAGTTCTTGGATTACAACCCGGCGAGCTTGTCGAAGTCAAATCAGTTGAAGAGATAATGCAGACTCTCGATAGCAACAGGCGCAACAAAGGACTTCGCTGGATGACAGGCATGAGAAAGTATTGCGGGAAACGATATAGGGTTCTTAAGAGACTCCAGAGAATCATGCTCGAAGATACGGGAGAGTTAAGAAATATGAAAAATACTGTGCTCCTCGACGGAGTGTTTTGTGACGGCAAGGAATTCGGAAGCTGCGATAGATGCTGTTTCCATTTCTGGCGGGAAGCATGGCTAAGGCGCGTTTCCGAATCATAGCAGTCGCCTTAAAAAACGAACGTACTCAAAAAGGAGAATACCGAAATGATTTGTACGAATGTTAGTAAAATCACAGTCCGTGATAATTTGGACGTAAATTGTACCGATTTTATCCGGAGTATGTCTGAAGCGAGATTGTGCCAGACTCCCGAATGGGTGAAAATGATAGAGAAAGTTTTCGGCCACAAGGGACATTACCTGGCTGCACGTGAGAATGGCGAGATTCGCGGCGTGCTTGGTTTATCCTATGTTCGCAGCAGGCTATTTGGCAATCGACTCATCTCACAGGCATTCAGCGACTACGGCGGACCTCTTTCTGCAAATCCTGATGTAATTGACGCCCTTTACAAATATGCTATCGAGCTGGCCAAAACTTACAGCTGCAAATCCATCGAATTTAGAAACACCGTTGCCATGCCCTATGATATTCACCTGAGAACTGATAAGGTTTGTATGCATCTGCCGCTCGCATCTGATCCCGAAATCGTATGGAAAGGTCTCAGGCCGCAAATAAGAAATCGCATACGCCAGGCTGAGAAGGAAGGAATAACTATCACAAATGGAAGAGCAGAGCTGCTCGATGACTTTTACAACTTGTGGACGATTCGTATGCGCGAGCTTGGCACTCCCTGCTATTCGCGCAGGTTGTTCAACGCCATACTCGAGACTTTCCCAAATGACAGCAGAATTTTTCTGGCTCATTCCGGCGATAAAATTGCGGCAGCCTTTTTTGTGTATAATTTCAATGGCTGCGCACACAGCCGATGGGGAGCTGCGCTGAGACAATATGATTCGTTAAGTCCGAACTATCTCTTGAATTGGTCGGCAATCGAATTCTATTGCAGGTCGGGAATGAAGTGGTTCGATTTTGGACGGAGCACAGCAGGAAGCGGCCAGCACACGTTCAAAAAACGCTGGGGTGCCAAGACTATACAATTGAACTGGCAATACTGGACACCACCTTCGGAACAACTGAACCTGATAAAACAGGATGACAGGAAATATCAGAGAAAAGCTGAGATGTGGAAGCGTCTGCCGCTAATTGTGACTCGCATACTGGGACCAAGGGTCAGCTGCGGTTTGCCTTAAAACTATGAGAAACGCAACAAATCATAAAATACTCTCATGTCTGACTATCGATGTCGAGGACTGGTTTCATATATTGGACAGTCCGGCTGTGCCGAAAATAGATGCATGGTCGTCCCTTGAATCGCGAATCGAGCGAAATGTTAATACCCTGCTCGAATTGCTTGACTCACATTCAGTTAAGGCTACTTTTTTCTGGCTTGGATGGTTGGCTGAAAGACATAAAAAGCTTGTACGCAAATGCATGGAAGCCGGACATGAAATAGCCTGTCACGGTTATGCTCATGTTCTTGCTTATGAGGTCGGCCCGGATGGATTCAGGGAAGACATCCACCGGGCTGCTCCGGGATTCGGTGTGACCAAAAAGGCTCCGTGGGCATTCAATATAATAAGCGAAGCAGGTTATCAGTACGATTCGAGCGTATTTCCCGCTGCCCACGGACATGGCGGTATGTCAGATTCTCCTCTCGGTATGTATTTCATTGAAACTCCTAAAGGCCACCTGCTCGAAATACCAATGTCCATCATCGAGATATTCCGACATCGAACAAGTCTTTTCGGCGGCGGCTATCTGAGACTTGCCAACATACACATGATAAAATGGGGAATAGAAAAGCTCCGCTCGGGGGGGCAGCCGCTGATTATATATGTGCATCCACGTGAAATCGATCCGGGACATCCTCGTTTGCCTTTGTCAATGCTTCGACAGTTCAAGTGCTATGTCAATCTTAAGAGTACGAAGCCTAAATTGAAATGGCTTTGCGAGCATTATTCGTTTTGTACTTTGCTCGAGATGGTCGAGAATTACATCAGATCCTTTTACCTGGAAAGCAAAACAGTTCCAGTGGTTAAACCGGGAGCCGGTCAGCCGGCTCCCACGCCTTTAAACTCGGCCGGTTATCCAGTCAATAACATGAGTACCAGTTCATTCAGAAACAGACTATTGCTTCTGGAAGAAGCTATGGCAGGCTTCCTGAATCCACAGGTTTTTAATCCTCGTTCGACAACTCCGAATTTCAAACGTAAACCAGATTTTATGGATA
This sequence comes from Sedimentisphaerales bacterium, assembly GCA_037380865.1. GTDB lineage: Bacteria > Planctomycetota > Phycisphaerae > Sedimentisphaerales > Anaerobacaceae > JAFGPS01. The sequence goes on along the minus strand of JARRRJ010000314.1, from coordinate 302 downwards.
TATCTCTTTAGGTTAGTTCAAAGGAAAATTTCCCGACATCACTGTTGCTTCGCGTTTACGAAGAGGATTTTGGAGCTAAATAAAAAAGGGCTGCAGGAACAACACTTGCAGCCCTTGAATTTTATCTATTAAGACTGATTACATTGTTTTGCGTCTGCGAAGCCAGCCAATGAATCCCACGCCGATACTACCGAGCAGCACTGCGCCCGGAGCAGGTATGCAATCTGTTGCTACCGAAATGCTGTATAACGTGTTGGCGGCGCCTGTTGGGCTATCAAAATCAAGATAAATTACTTCATACG
>JARRRJ010000313.1:0-3759 GCA_037380865.1 Sedimentisphaerales bacterium | reverse complement strand
ATTGCGCCGCGGGGCGCAAAAGGAGACCGCTAAGCCCAATAATGGCTTCAGGAATGAAACAACATGTAAACTCTGCGTCCATACTCGAAATTATACAAATAAAATCTCTCATCGCAACACTTTTTTACAAAAAAATTTTCTCGCGTACATTCAGGTGCATCCGAGAGACTTTGTCTTTGAGAGCATGAGTCTTTATCCACGCGCTTGTCTTACGGCAGGCCATGACGGTACTATTTTCCTGATTATTGCATTTCTTTCTGAAAACAATTGAAAATTTATTGAATATATATACACTGTCCGATTGTAATATAGGAAATCTTTAATATATTGGAACGTTTATGACAGAACTTTATATAGAAAATAATGACGACGGAAATCGAATTGAGCCTGCGCAGCGCATCACACGTCTGCCTCCTTACCTGTTCGGGCGACTGAACGCAATAAAGCTCGCCAAGCGCCAGGAGGGAGCTGATATTATCGATCTCGGTATGGGCAATCCCACTGACGGGGCACCCAAAGTGGTTATCGATAAATTATGTGAAGCAGTGAAGGACAAACGAAATCACAGATACAGCGCATCGAGAGGCATCAAAGGCATTCTTCTCGAGATAGCGAAGAAATACGAACGTAAATGGAACGTAACACTCGATCCTGACAAAGAGGTTCTGGCCTGCATAGGTTCGAAGGAAGGTTTCAGTCATTTATGCCTTGCGATGATGGGTCCGGGCGATACCGCGATTGTGCCCGATCCCGCATTCCAGATACATAATTATGCCGTAGCTCTCGCAGGCGGAAATGTTGTTTCAGTCGCATTGGGCAACGACCAGGCATTTATAGATAGAGTTGCTTTAGTAATCGAGCATTTGTATCCCAAACCCAAATTGCTGATTCTCAATTACCCTCACAATCCGACTGCGATGACAGTCGAAGACGGATTTTTTGAGCCCGTAGTGGAATTGGCCAAGAAATTCGGCGTAGCCGTAATTCACGATTTTGCATACGGCGAAACATGCTTCAACGGCTATAAGCCCCCGAGTTTCCTTTCGGTAAAGGGAGCAAAAGACATAGGTGTGGAATTTACGACTTTGAGCAAGCCTTATAATATGGCAGGCTTCCGAATCGGATTCGTCGCGGGTAACAAAGACATGATCCACTATCTTGCGACCATAAAAGGCTATTATGATTACGGGATATTTCAGCCGCTCCAAATTGCGGGCATTATCGCCATGAGGGAATGCGAGGAAGACATAAATATACAGAACCAGAGATACCAGTCACGTCGGGATGTGGTCTGCGAAGGTCTGCAGAGAATTGGCTGGGAAGTTGAAAAACCACGCGCGACCATGTTTGTCTGGGCAAAGGTGCCGCAAGAGCATTCCAAAGGCAAAGGCAGTATCGATTTTGCGATAGATTTACTTGAACACGCTGACGTAGTAATCGCTCCGGGCCGCGCTTTCGGCGAAAACGGAGAAAACTACATGCGAATCGCGCTCGTCGAAAACGAGCAGCGATTGCGGCAGGCAATCCGAAACATCGGGCGCTATATAAGAAAAAACACATAGAGAATACAGTTGGTTCCTGTCGTTAAGCCCGAAGATACAATCCTCTCCGGAAGAAGCCGGAACGCCGGCATCTGTGTCGTTCAGTCGAATAATATAGGACTATACCTTGACAATGCTATTAGTAATATTGTGTGGGGTCGTACTTATCATATTGCTTATCTCTGCAAGTCAGAAATAAATATCAAAAAACGCTTGACATTTGCACTCATTTATGGTTTAATATAGGCAATATAGGTCGGAAAGAACTTTACATATAAGGCTTTTGAAGTAAATATAGCCAAACTTTTTGTGGGGGAGAAGTTGTGATGAAAACCAATAATGCGGAGTTGGTTCCATATCGGGGGATATTGCTCACTTTTGTTGCTTCTGCAATTTGTGCATTTTCACCTGCATATTGCCAGGCGCAGAAAGTCTCGCTGCTCGTTCAGCAGACACCAAACGAAGGAGGCACTGTAAATCCTCTGGCGGGGACATACAAGTACGAGCCCGATTCCTATGTTACAATTACTGCAGTACCAAACCCGGGCTACGAATTTGCTCACTGGCTCGGCGATGTGAGCGACCAGAAATCCGCCAGCACGCTTGTACATCTCGACAAGCCCAAGATCGTAATCGCGGTCTTTCAGCCTGTACAGAGCAATCTTGAAACCTCCGGCCATGTCGGCGGCTTCGGCGGAGGAGGCGGTGGAGGAGTTAGTTCAGGCGCGGCATACAGCCCGGTAACTATAGGCCAGCCCGCAGGCTTAAGCGCCACAGGAGGCGGAAAACCTCAGCAGAAAGTCTATTTTCCCGCAGGCGAAAAGCCGCCTGTAATTCCGGAACCTGCGACGGGAGTGCTTCTTACTTTAGGCAGTCTGCTCACATTCTCGAAAAAACGCGGCAGGAAAATCAATCCTCATCGAAATAAAACCCGCACGTCTCCTTCGTGATATGCTCCGATTCGGTTCGCGGATATTTCCTGCAATTGAGAGGCCGGATCGGGTAAATTGCGCAATACTGCTTGCCATCCTCGGCATATTTTATGAAGGGACACACATTAGGCAGCCTGCAGCATGCACCGCAATGGACACAATCACCCTTTCGATTCTTCGAAACAGGAAGAACAGAAGTAAAAGTCCTTTTCAACTTAGCAGACCACGTATTTTCATTTCCTGCCATAACAAACCTTCACAAAACAGCGTTCGAGAACAAGCAATATACAAAATTATACTTTTATATCAAAGCATAATTCGTTTTGTTCGCGATTATCTGGCGGAATCTGACTACAGAATCCTTCCCAACCATGGATTAAGCTCAGAAAGCTGAAATGAGAGGTAGTAATTGAGGATGACTTAAGCGCTGCGGATTAGAAAGAGGCGGATCCCTAACTACTAACGTATTATATACCCTTTCGTATAGCCCAGACCATAGTGAACATGGCTCCTGGCGGCCCATGCGTCTGCACGTGAAGCAAGAAGCTTCTTTCGGTAAATACAGGCCGCTCCTGGATATCTTTATGGTTGGATGAGTTGTTGTGTTTATAGGCTAATGAGCTGCTAATCGAATCGTCAACTCTCCTGCGCTTCAGCCTGCTTACCGCCTTATTGTTTCTCCGTCCCATTAATTTGCACTTCCATCCCTGATTATTACTTAAAAACCTGTTCCTTTTCAAAGAAATATGTCACGTTATCGTAAAGCTATTCTTTACTGTCCGTAGATTCTCAAACGCCCATCGTGACATCATGCTCAAAAATGGGGGTGTCCCTGGTCGAATCCCTAAATCTCCTTACATATTAATTGTGGAGAGTCTATTAATAACGATAAAATCCTTTTTTGGGAATGCTCAATGAACGAAAACTCAAAAGTTCCATTATTTGTCTGTTTAAAATTTACTTCATATATTTCTGAGTAATCAAAAGTTCTTTCCTGAAAAAAACGAAATGAAATTACATCTGTAAAAATAAGAAAAACTACCTGTTTCTTTGATGCACCGATATAACTATTCAAAAGGAGTTCTATCTCGATGTTGCAATGTATATTATGTTCATCTAGTTCGTATAGATAACATATGTTGCCCTGCTCATCATATTCTCTACCCTTTCTGAAACTGATTCTGCGTATTACCCCATCATGACATAAATTGAGACGATCAAGAAGTTCTCGTATAGAAGATCTATTATTAGCTTCATATTGTTTCATATTTCATCTTCCTAGAAAA
>JARRRJ010000312.1:0-3764 GCA_037380865.1 Sedimentisphaerales bacterium | reverse complement strand
TTGAAACCACGCCGTTCTCATGAGGCGCGTTAACATGCGAAGTGCAACAAATTGATTTTAGTATTCACAAGTCAATCGGCAGCACAATTATGATTATTATTTCAATTATACTGGGATTAAATCCCAGTATATTTGGGATTTATCGCATTAAGCAAGAAGCATGATATTAAGACAAGGCGATGCTGTTATACATGAGCATCACCCATGCCCCTTGTCCGATGCGGCGCTCGGGTTGCCTCCCGGCAGAGCCTTATCCTCCACAGCGGCTCAATCAGTTTAACAACAACAGGCAATCAAGCCAAGAGTAATGAATTTAGTTCTGACTCACTTTGGATGAAATACTTCAAAAGGACTTTTATATCCCAAGAGAGAATTAAAGGGGTAGGTACAATTTTTTGAGAGTAGCTCTGCGATGACGTGACATATTTCCTTGAAAAAGAGTGGTTTTTAAGTACTAATCAGGGATGGAAGTACGAATTAATGGGACGGAGAAATCATAAGACAGTAACCAGGCTGAGACGCAGGAGAGTTGACGATTCAATTAGCAGCTCATTCGCCTATAAACACAAAGACTCGTCCAAAGATAAAGATATTCAAAAGCAACCTGTATTTACCAAAAGATACTTCTGGACACTTTCCTGTTGTATTATTGTCGTTTGGATTCTCGTGCGTGTTTTCGATTTTTCTCTTATTCGGTTATCTTACAGGGGTCTTTATATTAATAGGCCATACAATGGCCTGCATAGCTGGCTTCACGCCGCAGACGCCTAGGCCGCCAGAAGCCATGTTCACTATGGCCTGGGCTATAAAGAAAGGGTATAATACATTAGTAGTCGAGACTAAACGAATTCGAAAGGTCTAAGATTGAGGTACTGAAAACTATGAAATTAAGAAATTTACTGAAGCGGAACAATATTCTTTTTGCATTCTTCTGGCTGCTATGCACAGTGCCGTGCTTAGGGGCAAAAACGGAGATAGTCTATCTGTCAGGTCCCGGAAGTAATGACGCAATAGACTGGGACTTTTTCTGCACGGGCGGGAGAAACAGCGGCCAATGGACTACCATACCTGTGCCATCCAACTGGGAGCTTCAGGGATTCGGCAACTATAATTATGGCTCGGATCGCAGAAAAAGCGACGAAAAAGGGATGTATCGCAAGAACTTCCGTATTTTCGAAAACTGGCAAGACAGACGTGTTTTTATTGTTTTCGAGGGTGTAATGACAGATACGGAAGTTTTTGTGAACGGCCAATCGGCAGGCCCGATACACCAGGGAGGGTTTTATCGCTTCAAGTACGAGATTACAGATCTAATCAAGCCCGGAGAAAACACTCTCGAAGTAACTGTCAGCAAGGTCTCATCAAACCGCAGCGTAGAACAAGCTGAGCGGCAGGCTGATTACTGGGTCTTCGGGGGACTTTACAGGCCTGTTTATCTGGAAGCGGTACCGAAACAATTCATCGAATGGACTGCGGCAGATGCACGTGCGGATGGAAGTTTTTCAATTGATGTTCATCTCAACGGTGTTTCTTCGGCAAATACTGTCAGAGCACAAATTACCGAACTCGACGGAACAGAGCTTGGTGAGGCTTTCGAAGCTGAGATTGGGCCGAAACAGGAAAAATTTACGCTCAAAACAAAAGTAAAAGGCCATAAACTATGGACTGCAGAAACACCAAACCTGTATAAAGTGCAGGTGGCTTTATTAGATGAAGGCGGCGAAGTTCACAGTGTTACAGACAGATTCGGATTTAGAACGTTCGAAGTAAAACCTGGAGACGGCCTTTATCTGAATGGGCAGAAAATCCGTTTGAAAGGCATTGACAGGCATAGTTTCAGACCTGATTCAGGAAGAAGTCTCAGCCGCGATGACTGCTACGAAGACGCAAGGCTGATTAAACAAATGAATATGAACGCAGTCCGGATGTCGCATTATCCGCCTGATGTGGCTTTTCTGGATGCATGCGATGAACTGGGACTTTATGTCCTGGATGAGCTTGCAGGCTGGCAGAGACCTTCGTACGATACCGAAACAGGCAGAAAATTGGTAAACGAAATGGTGACGCGGGATGCAAGCCATCCGTCCATTCTGTTTTGGGACAACGCAAATGAAGGAGGCTGGAACAGAGAGCTTGACGGAGAATTTGCTTTATATGACCCGCAAAAACGCAACGTCCTGCATCCATGGGAGCTGTTTGGAGGCGTAGATACGGATCACTACGAGAACTACGAAAGTACGCTCAATAAGCTGAACAGTGGCAATCTTTTCATGCCTACTGAGTTTCTTCACGGCTTGTATGACGGCGGTATGGGAGCGGGATTGAAAGATTATTGGGATGCAATGTACTCCTCTCCAATGGGGGCCGGAGGCTTCCTGTGGGTATTTGCCGATGAGGGAGTAGTTCGGACAGACAGAGACGGACAAATTGATGTAGCCGGCAATCTGGCTCCTGACGGAATTCTCGGACCTTACCACGAAAAAGAGGGAAGTTTTTATGCAGTTAAAGAAATCTGGTCACCGGTTCATATTGACATGGAAAAACTCCCTGCTGACTTCAGCGGCGAGCTGAAAATAGAAAATCGCTACGATTTTACAAATCTCAAAAGTTGCAAATTCGAAGTGAAACTTGGGCAATTCCCAACTCCTCAGAAAGATGCTTCACAAACTGTCATATCGCTGAACAAAACGTTAATAAGCCCTGACATTGAGTCGCATAGCACAGGCAATATTGATTTGTTTCTGCCTGATAATTGGCGGGATTCGGATGTCCTTTACCTGACTGCCATCGATCCATTTGGAAAAGAAATATGGACATGGTCGTGGAATATTTCCAAAAATAGTGAAAATTTTCCGAAATATATCGAGACATCAACTAACAAAGCATCTGAGGCTGAGCTTGTTGAAACAGACAGTGAAATTCAGGTTCAAGCCGGTCAATTATTCCTTAACTTCGACAAAACTAACGGCCAGTTAACCAATGTGATTATAGATGGCAAAGAAACCGGCTTTAGCGGGCCTCACCTTATTGGAGGACAGGCTTCTTTTGCCAATATAAACTGCTCCCTGGAAGGTGATAATATCAGAGTGAATGTCCAATATAAAGGCGATATGAATTATGCACGCTGGACTTTATTTCCAACTGGCTGGATTGAGCTGGATTACGAAATCGAGCTTGAAGGACAGTTCGATCTATTCGGCGTGAATTTCGATTATCCTGAAAACAAAATGCAGGCAATGCACTGGCTTGGTCGAGGTTCCTATCGAGTCTGGAAAAATCGTATGACGGGCGGAGTTCTGGGCATCTACAGTAATAAGTATAAAAATAATATACCAGGCAAAACATGGGATTACCCCGAATTCAAGGGATATTATCGCGACTGGAAATGGGTTCTCTTCGAAACCCAGGATAGTGACATAACAATTGTCAACGGCACGGATGATTTATTTCTCGGAGTTTATCGCCCGAATAACGGAGAATTTGCTGTAAATACAATGCTGAACATACCTGACAGCAGTATTGCTTTTCTTCATGGAATCCCTGCTATAGGAACAAAGTTCTTAAAACCCGAACAGTTAGGTCCTCGAAGTCAAAAAAATCTGGCATCAGGTAAATACAACGGAACTGTATTTTTATGCTTTGGCGGATAAATGCAATCCATACAAAGCAGACTGGTTTTTTCTTATTGGGGACGGACCCTATTTTAGACAATGATGTCACGAGTGACATGATTCGTTTATTAGCTCTATGACAAAGAAAATGAG
>JARRRJ010000311.1:0-6783 GCA_037380865.1 Sedimentisphaerales bacterium | reverse complement strand
ATTTCGGACATTGTCTTGGGATAGTTGGACAGACTATCCAGTCTTGTCAACTCGTTTCGCTGCTTTTCAGTTAGTACGTTTTTTGCACCTTCTCTCGCTTCCAGGCTGATCGCCTGGAGCTTCGTAATCTCTTGGCTTGTCAGTCCCAGGGGTCTTCTTGCACAAAGAATCGCTTCGGGATCGAAAACGCTGATGGAAGTATTTATCATTATTCTTCTTCGCATTTCCTCGGCTGCCGATCTGGTTGAGATACTTTGTGCTCGACGCTGCTGTTGGCGCCTGACCATAGTCGCTCCACATTTCGGACATTTTGCAGACCAGGTTGCCGTGACTTCAGGGTGGTTTGGACAGTTATACATGTTTTGCGAAGCTCCGAACGAGACTGGATCCTGCTGGTTTGAGGCTTGTCCATAGCTGCTTTGCGTGCTCCAAAGCAGGATGCAGGCGACAATTAATGTGAATAATAATCTTTTCATAATATTTCTCCTTTTGCGCAAAATTATTGATATTCTTTGTTCTAATGATTTACTGTTGAGACAATAAAGGCAGCATGACAATGGCAAGGAAGTCCTGCATAAAATGCATCACCACCGGTGCAACAAGACTTTTACGCCAAAGGTATATTACTGCGAAGACAGCACCCATGATGCCTACGATAACAACGCCTCCTGCACCTTCATAGCCGTGACCGATTGAAAAGATGACCGTTGAAATCACAACTGTTGCAACAATAGAATGGGTGATGGATTTGAAGCGAAGAATCAGGTATCCTCTGAATATCGTTTCTTCCGAGATAGCGACAACTATTATCATTGCAGTTGCAGCTATTCGCTGACCCAATCCAGTCGGTTCAAGAAACGAGGGTATATGCCCTTTTGGAAATGAAAGTCCTGCTGCCTGAAGCCACTGTTCAACAAATGATAAACCATAGACCAGAGGAATATAGAGCAGAACACCGATGATAATCTCTTTGCCGTATCCTTTTGAGACCCATCCTATCTTCGAGAATTTCTCGCCGTTGTGCCACAGAAAAAAACATACGAGAGTCACGAGCGCCAGGTCGCTAAGCATTACACCGGCAACTCCTGCCAGAAAATTTTCTTTCATCGAAGAGCCTGCTACAAATGATAAAGCAAGACCAGGGACAATTAGAAAACAAAAGGTAAATACCTCGAACAATTGTTCCCCTGTGGTTGGTTTGCCGATAGTCTCCAGACCGGGAGCTTTTTCTTCTACTGTGGTTTCCATTCTTAATATCATCCTTTCATAAAAACAAAAAGTTACTCGGGTTTCCGGTCTCGTGACCCGAATCTCCGAGCGAAGAGTCACGAGTTACGTACTTATCTTATTTTGAAATGCCTCGTAATAATTATCTTACCTCTTGAAATGAAGTGGACAGAGTAGCTTCCAGGACCATTAACCTGCGCGATTTGACTGGGTGAAAATTCGACACTTTGGCAGTATTTGCCTCTTTCCCACATATAGTCCGTCGAAGAAATGACATCTGCAGGCTTTCCTCGCGGCGTGACAGTGATCTCAAACTGGTTCAATGCGGCAGCTTCAGGAAGGCAAAGGACAACATACATGGATTGCTGCTGTCGGCTGAAGGTCTTCGTGTATCGCCATTCTCCCGGTGCAGGAGAAACTGCTGTCCTCATGGCTTTGTCAGGATGCACACTTATTTTGACCGGAACAATTGCAAAAATTCTCACAATTTTATCGGAAAGCTTATTGAGAGCCATTTGCACTGTGTATTTCTGTAATTCCGGCCTGTCGCTTACATCGACAGAAGCTTTTACATTGGCCGACGCAAGCACAGTTCCTTCGGGAATTGTGACCATTGAAACGTTTGTAGAAACGTAGGCCTGTCCACCATACTCATAGTAGTAAGGATAGTACCAGTAGGACGGATACCAGTAAGGATAGTACCAGTACGGGTAATCATCATAGTAGAACTCATCATCATAGTAGTCTATAACTGTATTGATAAAACTATCAGACAAGACTGTTCCAGTGACGAAAGCCTGGTACATATCCAGTTGAGCGAGTTCTTCTGCGGCTGCTCTGTCGTCATTTTGCTTGAGAGCGGGCAGGTTCTTTTCTTCAAGAGTATTCTCGAGCTTTGCCGGATCCGTAATTTCGTAGGTCCCGTTTGCCGCAAGTGCCGCAGATATGTGTGTTGCTACCGCTACGCCTGCGCCTTTGCGCGATGTATTATTCTCGAAGGGTAAAACAGCTACTGATTTTATGGAAGATCTGTAAAAATCCGGGTAATGATTCACTGTAAATTTCGTGCTGCAACCGGATAATACAAACACGCTTGAAAAAATTAGCAGTGCGGTCCTAAACTTATTCCTATTCAACATAAATTACCCCCTTTTCTAATTAGTAGTTTGAAAGAATGAAATACTACGACTGTTTCTATTTTTCGATGCCTTTCTTTGCGTCTGGCAAAGAGTATCCAATTATAAAAAATGCAAATCATAACAATTCAGTAGTGTGGGCTTGGCCCGCCGATAGATAGTGGTGGTATAGAATACCGTTTTATGTAGTTTTTCGAGGGAATAGTTTCTCTGTAACAGTTTGTACAAAGACATAAAAGACCGGAATCATTATGACTCCGACGAGAGTCGCTACAAGCATTCCCCCGAAAACCGCCGTACCCAGGTCACGTCTGGAAACCGCGCCTGCGCCGGTTGCTACGACCAAAGGAACGACTCCAAACACGAAAGACAATGCTGTCATCAATATCGGGCGAAATCTCAGTCTCGAAGCTTCTATAGCTGCTTCGCGTATATTATAACCTGTTTCGTGATGTTTCTTGGCAAACTCAATGAGAAGAATAGCAGTTTTGCTCGCAAGCCCGATGAGCAATACGATGCCAATTTGTGTATAGACGTTATTTTCGTAACCTCTTGCCCACGTGAATAATACAGCTCCGAGGAATGCTATCGGAACTGCGAACACGATAGCAAAAGGAGTAGTCCAACTTTCATACTGAGCCGCAAGGAAAAGGAGTAACATTTTCGGGAAGTGTTTCTTTAGCCAGCTTTTGCATCTCGCTGATAGCCTGGCCTGAGCTGTAGCCGGTTTGTGAAACACCGCTAATAGTTGAAGAAGAATACAAATTGTAGTGTGTCACTATCTGCGGACCGACAATGTTTTCGACATTTAAGACAGTTCGCAGTGGAATCATATTACCCTGGATATTTCTGACTTCAAGACGCTCGATATCGTCTCGTGTGCCCCTGAAATTGGTATCAGCCTGTGCAATGACTCTGAAGACCCTGCCGAATAGATTAAAATCGTTTATATAAGTACTTCCCAGATTTGTCTGAAGCGTGCTGAAAATTGTATCGAGAGGAACTCCCAGGCTCAAAGCTTTTGTTCTGTCTATATTGACATATAGCTGTGGGACGTTTGTGCGCAGTGTGCTGTTAAGCCGTGATAATACCGGGTTTATACTAGCACGCGCCATGAGATTGTTGGCCGCGTTTTCGAGCGTAGATAGATTTGAACTTCCGCGCGCCTCAAGTTCAAGCGAGAAGCCTCCTGATCTGCCAACAACCTGAATAGCGGGGGGAGTAAACGCCAGTACAAGAGCATCCTGTATCCCGAAGAACTCCATTTGCAGACGATCAACGAGATTGAATACATTCAATGAAGGAGATTTGCGCTTTGACCAGGGCTGCAATTTGACAAAGCACACGCCGCCATTGGATAAAATCGCACTATCGAGTATCGAGAATCCGCTGATAGCAACATAATCTTCGACACTTTTCGTATTTTTAAGTATATTGCCAATTTCGTCCATGACTTTTTCTGTTCTCGGGAGTGTAGCTCCATCGGGTAATCTGGCATTTATGAAAAGCGATCCTTCGTCTTCGTCCGGAATAAAACCGGTCGGCAAAGTTCTGAAAAGCCATAGGGACAACGCAAATGTGACGATAAAGATGGCCATCATCAAATATGGAACTTTTATTAAGACGGAAACAACACCGAGATATTTGCTCCTCACATTTTTCATAGTGTTATCAGCTAATCGAGCGAACCTTTTGGGCCTTTCGCTTCGGGATCTGAGCAACAGGCCGCACAGAGCAGGGCTCAAAGTCAATGCATTAAGTGCGGAGAAAAGCATTGCAATTGAAATAGTTATGCCGAACTGCTGATACAATTTACCTGTGATTCCACCGATCACAATGGTCGGAATAAAGACAGCAAGCAGGACTAAAGTTGTGGCTATAACAGGTCCGGTTACCTGTCTCATTGCTTTTGTCGCGGCCGCTTTAGCAGGAAGAGATTCTTCTTCGATAATTCTGCTCGTATTCTCCACGACTATGATAGCGTCATCGACTACAATTCCGATAACGAGTATAAGACCAAACATAGTAAGAGTATTAATTGTCATACCGAGCGGCAGCATAACAGCAAAGGTTCCGATCAACGAAACGGGAATTGTTATTGCCGGAATCAGGGTCGCTCGCCAATCTCCGAGAAAAACGAAGACAGTTAAAATAACAAGAAAAGCAGTGAATACCAGGGTAATTATAATTTCCTCGATAGCGACACTGATGAAGGTTGTAGGATTATAAGGTATCACGTATTCGAGACCCTCGGGAAAATCTTTCGAGAGTTCCTCGAGCGCGTTGTTAATTCCCTTTGCCACCGCAAGCGCATTTGAGCCAGGAGTTTGAAAAACACCCATAGCAATGGAAGGCTTTCCATTGAGCTTTACATCCCAGTAATAACTCTCTGCACCCAGCTCAACTCTGGCAACATCTTTTACCCTGAGTATTCTGCCTTCCGGCGCAGCTCTTAAAATAATGTTGCCGAACTCTTCAGGTGTTTTCAGCCTTCCGAGTGTCTGTATTGTGTATTGAAACTGCTGGTCCCTCGGACTCGGCATAGACCCAAGCTGGCCACCCGTTACCTGGATATTCTGCGTTTGCACAGCCGCTACTACATCGTTTGTAGTGAGATCTCTGGCTTTGAGTTTGTTCGGGTCGAGCCAGAGTCTCATTGAAAAATTCTTGGAACCGAAGACTTCGATATTTCCGACTCCCGGGACACGGGAAAGCTCGTTTACCATTCTTAGATTAGCATAATTGCTCATAAAGGTTTCATCATATCTTCCATCCGGAGAAATGAGGCAGGCAACAAGGGTGATATTCGTAGACTGTTTTTGAGTTGTAATGCCCAGTCTGATAGCCTCTTCGGGAAGTCTGCCCAGAGCACTCGATACTCTGTTTTGCACAAGAATCGTTGCAATATCCGGATCGGTTCCAACTTCGAATGTCACTGTAAGCTGCATACGTCCGTCATTACTGCTGCTCGATGACATATATAACATATTTTCAACACCATTAATAGCTTCCTCGATAGGTGTCGCTAATGTATCCGCAACTGTCTGAGCGTTTGCTCCGGGATAAACTGCACTAACTGAGATGGTAGGGGGAGTGATGTCAGGAGTCTTCTCAACCGGTAAAAGTGGTATTGATATTATTCCTATTAGTACAATAACGATTGAAATAACCGCAGCAAAAATCGGACGATTTATGAAAAATTCGCTAAACATAAAGAAGTTGAAAGTGACTAAAGTTAAAAATGTCTAAAGTTATTTATGAACGCCTTCGGCGGCTTTTTTAACTTTAGTCACTTTAATTACGTTAGTTAACTTTTATCTTTACTTATTCTCTTGGCTTCGTTCCTGAAGTACTGATTTGATGGCCATTCCAGGCCGTATCATGTGGAAGCCGCTCAAGACGTATTTTTGAGTGGTCGTTATTCCGGAAAGAACAACTCTGTAGTCTCCCATTTTCTTTCCTTCTTTGATGTAGCTTGTGTGCAATACATTGTTGGAGTCAACAATATATATATATGTTCCGCCTATGTCGGAATTGATTGCCTTTTCCCGGACAAGTATCGCATTCTCTATAATCCCCGACGGTAATTTTACACGAACAAACATTCCCGGAAACAGTTTTTCATCTTCGTTTGGCATCTGCGCACGCATAAGTATTGTTCCTGTGGTGGAATCTATTGTATTGTCTATGAAATTGAGAAATCCCTCGAACGGGTAATCGTTCTGGTCAGGAAAGCCTGCCTGTACACGCTGCTTTTGAGATACCGGATTTTGGATATTCCGAGCGAGAAAATAGTCCTGCATTACAGTCTCGCTTACATAAAAATAGAGGTAAACAGGTTGAATTTCCACTACTGATGCAAGAAGCGTCTGGCTAGCCCCCGAACTGACGAGATTTCCAGGATCAACGTATCTTCTGCTGATTTTCCCTGTGATAGGACTGATAATTCGGGTATAGCTCAAGTTGAGCCTGTCATTATTTAACTGTGCTTCTGTAGCCATAACCTGCGCATGCGCTTGATCGCGGGCCGCTTGCGCGGCTGTGAGCTGCTGCTTGCTTACTGAATTTGTCTCAACTGCTTTCTGTGTTCGCTCAAGATCCAATTGGGCACTTAAAAGGGCAGATTTGGCCGAGATAAGCTGGGCTCTTGTCAGTTCGACCGTATTCTGGTACTGGTTTGGTTCTATAGTGAAAAGCAGATCTCCCATTTTGACATGATCCCCATCGTTGAAATCGACTGTCTGCAGGTAACCTTCCACTCTCGCTATAATATCGACCTGATTGGGCGCCGCGATATTTCCCGTGAATTCGTAGTAATCCTCGACGTCTCTTACTTCCGGTAGGGCAACGTTAATTGGAGGAGCCTGCTGTGTCAATTGCTCAGTCTGTGTTGCAGGTTTCCGAAAAATGAAATACCAGA
>JARRRJ010000310.1:1359-7213 GCA_037380865.1 Sedimentisphaerales bacterium | reverse complement strand
AACATCTTCTATTATTACCAGCTCATAATCCGGATTTATAGAAATCTCTATATTCCAGGGCCAAATAATTTTATCTGCCAGCTTGCCGATTAAGGTTTTTAATCTGCCGCTGTTGGAGACAGGACTGTCCAGGAGCCAGAAAGCATTTTTTATTTTTTGTTCTTCCAGAAATTTCCCGATAAGCTCTAGCGCTGGGATTGTCTCGGCAACTTTACGATAAGTGCCGTGTATGCTTGCCAAATCCCGCACGCAGCCATCCCTGCCTTTGAATAATATCCCGCCGCTCATGGCGGCTTCGATAGTTATTAATAAATTATAACCGTCAATAGCAATGGATTTGTCAGCGAGGTTGTTTATATCAACTCGGCGCTGGTTTCGGCTGGCAAACTGCTGGTCGGAGCAGGAGCTTCGCATCACAGCAAGTCTCTGCCTCTGTGTCAGAAAGAATTTGTCACCTACCAGTTTCAATGCGCTTTTGTCCGCGTAGCCTTTTGTTAGAAGCAGCGAAAAATCCTCTGTTGCAGAACACAATTGTGGAATTATCTCCGGCGCGAATAACTTCGCATCCGATGGATGAGGACCTCGATGACTTCGCTTGTCAGGCAAAAGCTCACTCCTTATTTTGTTGACAGAAGCAGCTGTCGCATCTTACATTATCTTCTCAAGTGTTTCTTAATTAAAAGGTTATTTTATAATGCCGAGTCACAATTTAGCAAGCATAAAGGTAGATGATTTGGAAATCCTGGGCTATTCCGTCGCGGGCGAGGAGACAGTTGTAGGGATTCCGAAACTGGACGTTTGCTTCGACATAGGCAAAGCTCCCGACCAGTTTATACCCATAAACCACGTCTTGCTCACTCACGGTCACATGGACCACGCGGCGGGCTTCGCGTATTACCTTTCGCAGCGAAATTTCTGCGGCCAATCCGCCGGTACTATTTTGGCTCCAAAAGTTCTCATCAGGCCTATGAAGGAGATTATCGATTCATGGGTTAAGCTCGACGGCAACAAGATTCCAGCCAAACTCGTCGGAGTAAAGCCAGGTGACGAATATCAGATAAAGCCCAACCTTTTCGCGAGGGTATTCCCTACAAAACACAGCAAAGGCTCAGTTGGATATAGCGTTATAGAAAAAAGGAAAAAGCTTAAACAGGAGTTCAGAGGCTTAAGCGGCCCGCAAATAGTCGAGCTGAAAAAACAGGGAATCGAAATTGACTATACGTTGGAGCTTCCGATTGCAACATTTTTAGGTGATACTCAGTACGTTGATTTTTCCCAACTGGACTATATCGCCAAAAGCAAAATCCTGATTGCAGAATGCACTTTCTACGAGGACGAGCATACGGGCCGCGCCGAGGCAGGCAAACATATACACATAGACGAATTCAAAATCCTGTTACAAAAAATGCAGATTTTGTTGAGGTTTATCCGCCCGCCTGTTGTTCTTCGTTCTGGTGGACGGAATTTGCATTCTTGCTATAAACGAGTAAAACAGCTCCTCCTATACCCGAAATTAGGGCTAATACGATGGCATATTTTGTTACGGCCGGTGTAGCTGGTTTCATTTGCATTTGAGGCATCATCCCCGATAGCGGCGATGAACTTGTGAACTGATTCATTGTCCTTACGTTGTTGGCGTTATTTTGATAACGCTCAATCGCTACGAAAATACATATAACACATATTACTAATGCAATAATTCCGACTATTTTCATTGTATTTTTATCCATTTGCGTCTCCTTGAATAGATTGTTATCATCTCCAATTCATAGTTGATACTTGTCATACTATACAATATACGCACAACACTTCAAGATCTTTTTAAAATATAATTTGCGTCTCTTCTGCCGAAGATAGAATTCCCGGAAAACTTAATAATAGAATCAAAACGATTATGAGTATTTGAGAAATGGAAAAATGGAAAATTTTCAAGTGTTACACGATTTCTGTTTTTCTAAAGTTGCTTTTTGACACGGTTAATAAAATTACAAAAAATGCAGGAAGCGAAAATAGCCATAGTAATCTTATGCATGTTAAAACATGCTCTAATCCGGGTTGGAAATTCATACCGCGAGTCTATTAATAAGCCATACGATAGCAGGAAAATTTATTAAGCATCTATAAATCAATAGACCACTCAGAAGAATACCCGTTACTGTCGATAACTCCGAACAAAATCTTATAAGAGCACAAGTACTGTAATCGAGAATTTGGTTTTTAATAGCAATTTGCATAAAATAATTGGCAATATATTTTCCGCAAACCAAAGATGAAAGATAGTAAAATATCCCTAAAAGAATCAGAGTAATCCTGTTAATTTTTGCAGTATTACGATTTACCTTGGCATATTCTCCGGCAAGATTGTCTATGTATCCCAACCTATTTATTGCGATTACAAAAACTTCTTCAGGCGAAAGCTTCGTGTCACTAAGCTCATCAATTTCGTCACGCAGGTGGCTTTCCAGTTCGTCGATATCCTGCATTTGAAATGACTTAGATGCAATAAGACTATTTCGCCATTTTTCTATTTGTTCGTTTAACTCAAACATTTTCCTCCAACAATTTCAGAAAGACTCAATATCGATGGTTTTGGTTTCCTCGGAATCTTTAAAACGATAGCTGAATTTGTTCACTGCAGGAAATTCTATCGTCTCGGGATGGTTGACATCCTTATAATCCACCCAGAATGTTCCGTTTTTTCTCCAGTGTCTTTCGCCGCCGAGTTGAACGTTAGCCAGCTTATAATCGGACAGTCGAACAGCTTTGAGATTAAACCAGCTTTCAAATACGACAATGTCATTGAAAGGCGACCAGTGAATTTTCTGAATGCTGTCCACATCTTCATCGAGCCTGGCAATGAATTGCGATGAGTTGTCTTCAATGCTTCGTATATAAAGGTGATGATTAGGTCCGTCAAATGAAGGTTTGTCGAAAACATAAGCTTCGTACTTGCCATCGCCAGAAGTTTGTGATTGAACAACTTTGTAGCCAAAAACAGCCGCTCTTGCCCAGCCGCTCCACCAGGGACTTGTCAGGAATATTGTCCCTCCAAGAAAAATATATATCGGTGACAGGAAAATTGCAGGAACCAATGGCATTATTATAAATTTGCGCTTATGTTCATGGGTTTTGAGCAATTTCACTCCCCAGGGAATGCAGACTAAGGCAAAGATAAGAAAAAGCGAAAAAGGAAGTGCAAAAAAGACTATAGTTTGGATTGCATTTCCCAGAGTTGCCCAGTGACTGGAATTTGTCCAGCCTTTAAGCATCCAGCATGTTGAGCCAATCCAACCGATAATTCCGCAAAAACCAATAAAAAATAATGTCATAATGAATCGGTCGCTTCGATTTTTTTGTGTGCTCATGGCCAATACTCCGTCTTCGAGAATTTCAATTAAATTATTTTTTTCTTTTTTCAGCTTATAAAATTCTTTTTCCAGTTCAGATACGTCACCAATTTGCACGAGAGCCTTGTTGAAATCATATTCTTCGATTTGTTTGTTTTTTACAATATCGTCAAGCACATCACGCAAGTGGCTTTCAAGCTCTTCTATATTATCTCTGTCAATCCTGCCATTTGCTTCGAGACTATTGCGCCAGTTATTTATAGCCTGGTTCAGGTCAAACACGGCTTTTTCCTCCACAGTTTTTCAAGGACGGAATTTACCATTAGCCATTGTTGTTTCTGCTCTTTGAGTATTTTTGTCCCCTTGTTTTTGAGACGATAGTATTTGCGTTTTCTACCATTTTCCGAAGTGCGCATGCTTGATTCGACAAGACCCTGTTGTTCGAGCCTGTGCAAAACGGGGTAAAGCATGCCATCAGCCCATTGAATTTTGTCGTTCGATATCTCTCGCACGCGTTTTATAATTGCGTAGCCGTAATTTTCACCTTCCGAAAGGATGGAAAGAATCAAAGGCGTCGCAGAAGCCGCTACCAAATCTTTCGATAAAGCCAATCTAATTACTCCTAAATATATCTGTAATTTTTATACATTGTACTACTATGTATAGTTACGTCAATAATAAATAAAAAAATTTTCTATTTTACTCTGAGATTTTAAGCGTAATTAAGATAGTGCGTTAAAAATCGAGAACAATTTGTAGGCCTGATTTGAGCGACTGCTTTCCTTACGAGTTTTTTGTCTTGTCTCAGAAGCATTATTTTCTACAATTATCTGTATGAACCGAATATTTTATTTTTCTGTTTCATGTTTGTTAATTCTGTTTCTGGCCGGCTGTAACTCCGAAAGAAATGCAGTTGAAGTAATTGTCGATGGTAACGGTCAGTTCCCTGAAAGTCTTGCAGGTCTGTGGAGGTCTAACAACAATGCATGGGAAATTAACTTAAAGCCCGACGGGAAGATTGCCTGGGCGATAATAAGTTTGGGCTCGGTCAAAATAGAGCCCGGTACGACAATTACTGTTCCGATGAGACTTGGAGGTAAAGGAGTCTTTCAGGCGGGTCAATGGACTGTCTGGTACCTTCAAGAACAGCGTGAACTTACTATTGAAATCGCCATTGATGACTTTCGTACAGAGCTTGGGCAGGATTTCATACACGGTAAAACCCGGGATATTTTCAGCGGGCCGGTCTCACAGGACGGAAAACTCTGGTGGGCTGAAAGATTCAGTTATCCTGAGTACATCGTTGATACTTCGACGTATCATGAGTATAAACTGCCTGTCGATCCCAACGAGAATCCAAAAGAGAGCCTCCTTTTCAGGAAAACAATAGAACCGGTCGATTAAGCAATTTCGGCCCCCCAACAAAGCAATTTCCTTATTCCTCTGTTTCCGCAAACTCTGTTACCATTATTAATGTAATAATGTAACAATTTTTGTAGTCAGAATTGAACCGTAAAAAATAACTGTGAATTTCGAGGTGAATGCTCATGGATGTTCCCACAATGTTCGAGCCTTATAATGTGGAGCCTGATATTGATGTCCTGCCGTCCTATTTTCCGGTACCGGGTTATGATTTGCTGCCTATTAACGCTTTTGTTCTCAAGGCCTCTCAACCTGTACTGGTGGATTCGGGTATGATGTGTCTCAATAAGGAATTTATGGAAAAGCTTTCTTCGGTGATTGATCCCGCTGACCTTCGGTGGCTCTGGCTTACTCATGCGGATCCGGATCACGTCGGAAGTCTCTGGAGCATTCTGGAAGCAGTTCCAAAACTTCGGCTGATCACAACTTTTATCGGATTAGGAAGGCTGAATGTATATAAACCATTTCCTATGGACAGAGTCTACCTTCTGAATCCGGGTCAAACAATCGACGTGGGCGATCGTGTCCTTAAGGCAGTCAAACCACCATCCTTTGATTCACCCGAAACAACGGGCTTTTACGACGCGAAGAGCAAAGCTTTTTTCTGTGCAGATTGCTTCGGTGCTCTGATTTCTGAGCCGCAAGAAAGAGCGGCCGGGATCGCATCTGAGAAGTTGAAGGAAGGAATGACTATATGGGCTACGATAGATGCGCCCTGGCTGCATATTGTAGATAAAGCTTTATTTGCGAAGAACAGCAACATCATCCGGGACATGAGTGCTGTCCACGTTCTGAGTGCCCATCTGCCGGCGGCATATAACATGACTGATACCTTGCTCGATAACCTATCAGCTGTCCCTGGCGCTGAGCCGTTCATCGGGCCTGACCAGAAGGCACTCGAGGAGATGCTTAAACTGGTTACAGGGAGATAGATTTAGATGAATTGAACAATTTCATGAAGAGACCCTTTGCACTTGCGAGAATATTAGAGGATTTGCAGAAAGTAGAAGAAAAATCGTTTTTGGAAGCTTATATAGCCTGCTTTTCCCTGCATAAGTGACTTTCTGACTTTATTTTCAGCAAAA
>JARRRJ010000310.1:0-1307 GCA_037380865.1 Sedimentisphaerales bacterium | reverse complement strand
AAATGGTTGCAATCCCGGTTCATTTCTGATAGTATCAGCGTAGTCCTGTGGCTCTGATGGAAGGAGAACACCCGACCAAACTTTCCTTCAGACTTAGGAACTGACGTTGCAGTTGGGTGTGCTTCGTTATTTACTGATCGATTAGTCGGTCCTTGAAAAGATCATGATATATTTCGTTGGGCATAATAGTTAGACGACTTGTGTTCTATTCGAGAGCTATCGGTAGGAAGTGTATGATCTGTAATAAACAAACGTGTTTTGCTCTCCTTTTTCCGAGCGTTCACCTGATGGACGAATTAAAGTACGCTCGGTTCCAGTTCGATGGCCCCGAGCAGACCGACTCTATTGACAAGAAAAGACTATGACGTCGAGAGAAGTCACTTGTAGAATCTGAAAATGACCGGGCTCTTGTGCATGGCCAAAAAGGCACATGTCAAAGTCTGTTGGCGAAGGCGGCCATAGCAGGCCTTGGCCTTATTGTTTGGTTGTTATAGTGATTTGAACGAATGTACAATTTAAGGAGAACCGAAAGACTATGAAAAAGAGAAGAGGATTTACATTGATAGAATTGTTGGTGGTAATCGCGATTATCGCTTTGTTGATGAGTATCCTAATGCCTGCTCTGCGCAGAGCCAGAGAACAGGCCAGAAGGCAGTCGTGCAGTGCACGTGTTCGCCAGCAAGTATTGGCTTTGAACATGTACGGCGCCGATAACGGGACAAAGCTTCCTCTACCCAATACGGCAGGAGGCTGGCTTAATGTTCTACTGCCCGTCCAACCCGACTCACCAAAAATATAACGATCTGTTCTGGATGTTCAATAACAAAACATGGGACCAGAGCCGCAACAGGTTCAGAGACGAAACAGGTTTTATTTGTTCCGGATATCCTTTTATCCTGCAGTTGTCTCGTGGAAGCAGGCCAGAGGTGGTACCGTACCCATCTGATTCTGTTGTCAAAAAATGGGTCAAGTCCACCATGGATACGATGCCTTCCTTAAGAGAAGTAGTTGTTGATTCGATAATGGGCGTGCCTCGCAGTGGTACGAAGTATGGTCGGGATTTTGAGTCGGTCCCCGGTGGTATCTTCAGTGAAGCCCAGGTTTATGATCGGTCCAATCACCTGGTGAGCTACCAGGAGCCTGCCGGAGGCAACGTCGGCTTTTTGGATGGTCATACCGAATGGAGACCTTGGGATCCGTACGTTCAGAGCGGCGTCGCTACACCTCGCTATGCAAATAGCCCCGGATTCTTCTGGTAATATGAGATGACGAGGTAGATGCCTGTCGGCTTTATCACACACTACTCC
>JARRRJ010000309.1:0-3780 GCA_037380865.1 Sedimentisphaerales bacterium | reverse complement strand
GTCCCGCGTGTTGATGCTCCTGATAAAGCAACGGGTAAGGCAATGTATACTGCGGACATGAGATTACCGGGAATGCTACACGGTAAGCTGCTCAGAAGCCCCGTTCCCCATGCACGTATCCTGAATATTGATATTTCCCAGGCGGCTTCACTTCCCGGGGTCAAAGATGTCATCGTCGGCAAGGATACACCCGGTATCAAATATGGCAATTGGCGTCTGTTTCCTCAGACACAGGATGAATTTCCCTTAGCCATGGATAAGGTCCGTTTTATTGGAGATGAGGTTGCTGCGGTAGCCGCCATTGATCCCGATATCGCTGAAGAGGCAATCGATTTAATTCACGTAGACTATGAAGAACTCCCGGCAGTATTCAACGTTGATGAGGCCCTGGCTCCGGGGGCTCCGCTGATTCATGATGAAGTAGAACAGCTCGAAGGTAATATCAGTATTGACCGCAAGATTGACGTCGGTGATGTTGAGGCGGCATTTGCCCAGGCTGATTTGGTACTGGAAGATTCCTTTACACTACACGCAGTATCTCATGCCTATCTGGAGCCTTGCGCAGTGCTGGCGCAGGCGGACACAGAAGATCGTTTGACCTTGTGGACATCGACTCAGACCCCTTATATTGTACAGTGCCTGCTGGCATCAACCCTGGGCCTGCCGGAGAACCATGTACGCGTCATCAAACCCCATGTTGGCGGTGGATTCGGAGGTAAAATGGAACTGCGCCCTTGGGAGTTTTGCGCGGCTTTTATGGCCAGGCGTACTGGCAGACCAGTCAAGTTTGTACTGAGCCGTGCTGAGGAACTTACCGCCGGACGGACCAGGCACGCAATGAAGATTCGCTCCAGGGTCGGGTTTAAAAGTGACGGCACTCTTGTAGCGAAAGACTTTGAAGCATACCTGGATGGAGGTGCCTATAATTCCATGGGCCCGACCGCTACTTTTTTATGCGGCAATTTCGGTGCCATGTTATATCGATATCCCGCCTACCGTTACCGTGGTTATCATGTCTATACCAATAAAACCCCGGCAGGTGCTATGCGGGGATTCGGGGCGCCCCAGGCAATGTATGTTTCAGAAACACAGATGAAGATTGCCGCTGAAAAACTTGGTATTGATCCAATTGATTTGCGCCTTAAAAATGCTATGGTTGAAGGTGATACCATAGAGGGTGTGACAAAGATATCTTCCGCAGGATTTGTAGAGTCATTAAAAAAAGTAGCACAAATGACTCAGTGGAAAGCAAAACGCGCAGATATGCCTGCGAATAAGGGTATGGGGATTGGCTGCTATAGTTTTATTTCCGGTGGTGTGTTTAACTGGTTTAATACACCTTACTATTTCGCAGCCTGCGAAGTAAGAGCTTATGATGACGGGACTGCGCATCTTTTAACAATGGCCTCTGATATAGGTCAGGGTTCTGATACCGTTCTGCGCCAAATACTGGCCCAGGCTCTGGGTATTGCAGTAGAGAATATCCGTATTACTTCAGCAGATACAACCATGACTCCCAAGGCAGACCTTGGGACCTGGGGCAGCAGGGTGACTCTGATGAACGGTAATGCCATTCTTGACGCTGCCCGAAAAATCAAAGAGAAACTTGCTCAAATGGTATCGCTGAAATTTAATCTCAATGTGATTTACGAGATAGACTTTGCCAATGGTCGGGTATTTGCCAAAGCCAAGCCCGAGCGTGGTATCTCTTTTGGAGAGGCTGTTGCCATGTGGGTCAAAGCGAACCGCGGTGAGGAGTTAACGGCCCGCGGGTATTATACTCCAAGAGACAAGGGATTGACTACACCAGCCTATTCCTTTGGTGCCCAGGTAGCGGAGGTTGAAGTGGACCCGGATACCGGTGTTGTCACAGTCGAGAAGGTTACTACCGCACATGATTGTGGTACAGTGATTAATCCCCTGGCTGTGAAAGGGCAACTCGAGGGCTCCATTCACATGGGATTAGGGTTTTGTCTTAGTGAGCAATTTGTCATGCGTGACGGCAAAGTTCTTAATACCACTTTTCTGGACTATAAAATTCCAGCAGCTGAGGATATGCCCCAGATCGAGTCTTGTGCGATTGAAACCTATGAATCGGAAGGACCCTTTGGTGCTAAAGAGGCAGGCGAAGGATTGGCCATTCCCACAGCACCTGCAGTAGCACATGCCGTGTTTGAAGCTACAGGTTATCGATGTAAGGACTTACCTATCACACCTGAAAAGATTTTACATGCAACGGGAAAACTGACGGAGTGAAATTTCCCCACAGTTCTTATAATGATCGTAAGATTATGTTATCCAATTTATCTTGTTTTCGGATCGAAATAAACAGATTTCGACGGTAACGGAATAATTGATTTTGCTGATTGTTACTTAGTTATCATCATCTTATCTGGAATCTGAGCACAGTCACCGATTGAGCAGGAAATTCATGAACGAACTCCGTCTTTGAAATGTTTAATTTCTCTGTTTGCGGAAAAACCGTAGTAGGTTCGTTGAGACTGTTTTCAGTGGCTCCATCAGGAGCAGTTAATACTGAAGCAACTGCTGAAACCGGCGCATTTTTCAGTCCTTGAAAATCTAATTCTGTTTCCACAGGCTTATCTGTAACGTTCACTGCCTTCAGAATAAGCTCGTTATTTCTCTCATTTCGGCTGGCGACAGCATACAAAGTCTTCTGTTGAGGCAGCTTCACGTCATGAATAATATTGTTATCGAGATAGCATTTTATAGAATTTCCGGCAAGCTCTATGCGAACGTCATACCATCGGCCTGTTTCAATTTTTCCGGGAACCTCTTTGCCAACAATACCTCCGATTTCGATGGCATGCTGAGTATTTCCCCAGCCGCCTATATTCCACCAGGATTTCGTCCCATCATCGGGAGTTCTGAAAAGAATTAAAAAGCCCTCGGCTCCATCGAGCTTGCGGGCCTTCAGCTCTATCGTGCAGTCACTTAAGTCCAAATTGTTAATCATAATACGCATATCGTTTCCGGTATTATCCTGCTCGAGCGTGTTATCGACGATCTTCCAGTCACCACGGACAGGCCGCCATCCATCCAAATTTTTGCTGAAATCGCTGCGAAATACTTCCTTGTTGTCCCTCAGGATTCGAATGTCTTTAAATTGTGCTTTTGTCGCCCAGGTACCCAAGCCAATCTGACCTTTTGTCGATACATCTACCAGAGGTGATTGCAACTCTATCGGAACAATATAATCGCCTCTTGCTTCGCTGAACATCTTTTGAACATAATATGAAGGCGTGCCGTAACATCGCGATGAATCAAAATTAATTGCGTCAGGGTTCCACTGGCGCCAGTCTACATTTACAAAAAGCGGTGCGTACGAGGCCATTACAACTATGTCACTATTTCGTTCCATTCCGGTCATAAAGGCGGCTTCACCAATAGCAGCTCGCAGATTTCCGTGTCCGCAGTTTTGTGTTACGGCATATTCACCGACATAAACTTTCGGTCCTTTGCGGTCATAGTTGTCATATCGCTCGGCGTTGGAAATGAAAAATTCCGGATTGCTGTAATAATGCTCATCAATAATTTCGGTCGGTCGTCCGGTTGTTATCACATCTGCAACGATGTTCATATTCGGGTATTTTGCCTTGATCGCGTTGTAAAAGAGGTCATATCTTTCCTGGTAAAGATCGCCGCTGTTCTCATTGCCGATTTCGATGTATTTGAGGTTAAAAGGCTTTGAGTGTCCGTTCTTTGCGCGAAGGGCGCCCCATGTGCTTGTAACAGGTCCATTTGCATATTCTATCGCAT